>CAYQBU010000108.1:0-13565 GCA_964415785.1 uncultured Bradymonadales bacterium | reverse complement strand
GTCTCCCCACGGCGCGTGGCTTGTGGGGAGAATCTCGAGCGTTGGATGGGGCGGATGGGGTGGTCTGGGAGATAGATATGGGCGGTTCTAGCTGACAAGGCTGATTCACCGGCGGCGTAAAGGCGCCGGGGGGCTCGGTGGCGACCTGGGAGGTTCGGTGGCCTGGGTCGATGAACCTCGGCGGTCATCGAAGGCGCCGACTCCGTTCGGGTGGTTATTGCGGCGATCGGGTGGGTAATCTAGGTGACCGATTATCGGTGGAGTGATACGGTCAATCCATGGCGATTAAGAGACGATGTGACGCGTATCGACGGAGAGAAGTGTGATGGGAGAGCAGGTGTGGGAGTTGGGGGGGATAGAGTTGCAATCACGTCTGGGTAAGGGGGGGATGGGCGAGGTGTGGTGGGGTCGCCACGAGTTGTTGGACCAGGACGTGGCGGTCAAGATCATGGAGGCGCCGGTCGAGGAGGGAGAGCAGCGGGCCCGGGTCATGGAGGAGATTCGGGCCGTGGCCCGGCTGAACCATCGGCGGGTCGTCCAGGTCTATGACAGTGGGCGAATTGAGGAGGCACACAAGGTCTATCTGGTCATGGAGTTGGCGGCGGGGACGGTGGTCGAGTTGGGGGCCGGTCAGTTGAGCTGGGCGGTGGTCAGCCGAGTGCTTCGGCAGGTGCTGGAGGGGTTGGCGCACTCGCATAGCCGAGGGGTGATTCATCGGGATCTGAAGCCGGAGAATATCCTGGTCTTTAAGGGGAGGGAAAAAGGGGAGGTGGAGGTCAAGATCAGCGATTTCGGCCTGGCCTATGCTCGGGATCGCAACCAGGGGCGGAGGCAGAGCCAGCTCAGTTATGGGACGCCCAGTTTTATGGCGCCGGAGCGGGTGGAGGGGCGGTGGCGCGATCAGGGGCCGTGGACCGATCTCTATAGTCTGGGGTGTGTGGCCTACTGGTTGGTGACGGGTCGGGCCCCTTTTGAGGGGCGCAGGGTGGAGGCGATCGCCGAGGCTCAGGTATCGGAACAGGTGGGTCCGTTGAGTGAGGGAGTGGCGGTGCCGCCCGGGTTTGGACGGTGGTTGGATCGGTTGGTGGAGAAGGATGAGCGGCGTCGCTATCAGCGAGCGGCGGAGGCGTTGTCCGATCTGGAGGGCCTGGGCGATGGAGGCGGGCTGGGGGAGATGGCGACGGAGGCGGTCTCCGAGACCGGGGAGGGATGGCCACTGGCGAGAGAGGCGAGGCCCGGCGATTGGCGGCGCTCGCAGGAGGAAGCGGGAAGCCCGGAGCCGTTGGGGATGGGGCTGGGGTTATTTGGGCTTCGGAGCTCGCCGATGGTGGGGCGCGAAGAGGAGCGCGATTGGATCTGGGAGCGTCTCAAGGAGGTGCTCGATGATCGGTGGGCCCGGGGGGTGATGGTGCGGGGGGAGGTCGGTCAGGGAGCGACGCGGCTGGTGCAGTGGATGGCCCAGCGAGCCCATGAACAGGGGGCGGTGCAGGTTTTGGAGCTCAACCAGGGCCCGGATCGGCGCCCGGGGGTGGCGATGGCGCAGATGGTGCGAGAGACCCTGGGGTGTCAGGGGTTGAGTCGGGTCGAGATGGAGGGGCGTCTGGAGCGGCTCTGTGAGACGGGAGCGGCGGTGGGGGAGTTGAGCCAGGAGCAGCGCCAGAGTCTGGTGGATTTGATGATGGCCACGGACGCCGGCAATGAGGCCCAGAGGCGACGCAAGGTCGATGCTCGCCAGATCGGTCGGGCCCTGGTGCGGTGGATTCAGGCCCGGGCGGTGGAGCGGCCGGTGATCATGGTCGTCGACGATGCTCAGTGGGGCGCCGAGGGCTTGGCCCTGGTGGAGCGGCTGTTGACGTCGAGTCGGCAGGCGCCGGTGTTGGCGTTGGTGACCTTCGATGAGGGCGGTGGGCGGCCGATGGATGGGGCCCGGCAGCGTCTGGAGCGGTTGGGCAGGCAGCAACGCGCGGAGTTTCTGGAGTTGGGGCCGCTGTCGCTAGAAGATCACGCGGCCCTGGTGGACGGGATTTTGCGTCTGGAGCCGGAGTTGGCTCAGGCGGTGTGGGAGCGCACCGAGGGGCATCCCCTCTTTGCGGTGGAGCTGGTCAGCGAGTGGGTTGAGGAGGGAGCCCTGGAGCCGTCGCGCCGGGGATATGGGTGGCGACAGGGGTTTGAGCCACAGATGCCGGAGAGTCTGGAGGCCCTGTTGGATGGGCGGGTGGAGCGGTTTTTAGCGGTGATCGAGGCGGGGCGGCGAGGCGATGTGGAGCAGGCGCTGGAGTTGGGGGCGGCGCTGGGCCATCGGGTGCGCTTTGAGGAGTGGTGGCGAAGTTGCCGAGAGGCGGGGCTGGACACGCCCCAGGATCTCTACGAGCGGTTGTTGGAGCGCGATCTGGTCAAGCCCTGGGCGTCGGGGTGGGCCTTTGGGCACGAGCGGCTGCGCGCCAGGGTCGAGCAGCGGGCCCGGCAGAGGGGACGCTGGGAGGCTCATCACCGAGTGTGCTTGACGGTGCTGGACCGGCTTCACGGCGATCGGCGAGCGGCGGTCCAGCATCGCCGGGCCTATCACCTGGTGGAGGCCGGCGAGGTGGAAGGGGCCCTGGATCCAATGCTCAAGGCCATCAAGCATCTGGTGGAGACCAGCCAGTTGGAGGCGGCCCAGGAGGCCATGGAGCGCTACGTCGACCACTTTGAGGCGCTGGGCCTGGATCGAGACGATGGGCGATGGATAGGGATGTTGGCCCAGCAATCGGTGTGGCATGGGCGTCAGGGCGATATCGATGCGGCCTGGGCGGTGGTCGATGAGATGGAGGCGGTGTTGGACGAGGAGAGTCAACCGGAGCTGTGGGGCCAATATTATTACCATCGGGCCTACCACCTTCACCTGAAGGGGGAGCCCACGATGAGCAACGAGCAGGCCCGACAGAGCCTGGGGTACTACCAGGAGGCCGGCGATAAGTCGGGCGAGGGGTTGGCGCTGTATTTGATCGCCCTCAACGCCAGTTGGGTCGGCGATCTGGAGTTGATGGGAGAGGGCTATCGGCGGGCCCATGAGATCTTTGTGGCACGGGGCGACGAGATCAATGAGGCCAAGACGTTGATCGGACGGGGGAGTCATCGGTCGATGATCGGCGATCATCAGGGAGGGGTGGAGCTGATCGAAGAGGGGATCGCGATCTATGAGGAGATCGGCGATCCCTATGCGGCGGCCGTGGGCTATAGCAATCTGGGGGAGGTCCAGTGGCGGCTAGGGGCGCTCGCGCGAGCGCGGCGGTCGCTGGAGAGGGGGATGGCGTTGATGGAGGAGGTGGGGAGCGGGGATGTGACGCTTCATTTGAATCTGAGCTGTGTGTTGATCGCCGACGAGGCCTATGACGAGGCCGAGGAGGTGCTCGACGGATTGGTCGACACCTTGGAGGAGGCGAATCGGGAGGGGTTGATGGGGGTCTGTTATGCGACCTATTTGCCGATATTGGCCCATCGACGAGATTGGGAGGGGTGGGATGAGAATATGGCGCTGGCGGCGGGATATCTGCGAGAGAATACGATCGTGGACAAGGATTTGGCCTGGACCTTTGAGGTGGCCGGGGAGTTGGCCCGAAAAGCCGGCGAGGAGGAGCGGGCGCGCGGGGCGTTGGAGCAGGCGGAGAGTCAGTGGTCGCGGTTGGGGTGAAGAAGGGAGATCGGGGATTGACCCGTGTTTGGGTGCAGCACTAGTTTGATGGGGAAAGAGATAGATGGGTAGATTGCGCAAGCCCCGCGGAAAGCGTGTGCGAGGGCGCGTGAAATAAGAAAAGTGGAGTCAGAGATGGGTCGAATTGTGGTGCTCGTGGTGACGGTGTGGATGATGGTCGGGATGAGCTCGACGGCGGTGGCCGGTGAGGAGGCGCCGATGACCGAAGAACAGATGGAGCTCAATGAGAGGGGGGTGGAGGCGCTGATCGAGGGGCGAGCGGCGCGGGCGGTGGCGCTTTTGGAAGAGGCGATGCGGCTGGGGGAGCTCAATGTGCTGGCCCTGAATCTGGGGCGGGCCTACCACGGGTTGGGGCGATGCGAGGAGGCGCTGGATCTGTTGGCGGGCGTCGAGGACTTGCCGGCCGTCGATGGGGTGCCCGTGGATCGGATCAATGAGCGGGCGGCGGAGTACCTGCAAGAGGTGGAAGCGACCTGTCGAGACGACGAAGAGGTGGAGGTCGACGCGCCGGAGATCGAGGGGGGCGAGGAGCCGTGGGTGGACGCGGCGGAGCCGCCGTCGAGAGCTCTGGGCGTTGGCGGGGTGGCGGCCGGGTCGTCGCTGGTGGCGGCGGGGGCGGGGTTTTTCCTCCTGGCCAGGCATCGGCGCGGACAGGTCACGGACTATGAGGGATCGGTCAATACAGAGGTCCGTCAGTCGGAGGTCAGCGATATCGAGTCGCGGGCCAATACCTACGATACGATCGGCCTGGGAGCGGTGATCACGGGCGCGGTGGTGGGCGGGCTCGGCGGCTATTGGCTGTATCGAGGGCGCGAAGAGAGGGGCGCAGAGACCCTGGATGTGTCGGTGGGCGACGGATTTCGCGGGATCTCGGTGCGAGGTCGGTTCTAACTCGGGCTAATCCCGAAGATAGCTCAATACGTGGTGCTGAAAAGGAAATGGCGATGAGTGGTAAAAAGAAGCGTTCAAAAGTGACGATAGCCCTGTTGGCCCTGGTGGTGTCGGTGGGGGTGGGATGCGCCACGGATCTGGATGTGGACGACGTGCAATTTGCCTGCGATAGCGACGACGATTGCGTCGAGGGCTATGGGTGCGCGCCCGGTCCGGGTGAGGAGGATGTGTGCATCCCGGAGGAAGAGATCGAGGAGCCCGGGGAGAATAACCAGGAGCCCGGGGAAAATAATGGCGAGGAGAATAATCAGGAGCCCGACCCCGGGGAGTGCGAGGTCGGCGAGGAAGAGGAGTGTAGCTGCGGGGACCTGGATTTTCCCTACCACGAGGGGATCACGGGGAGTCGGGTGTGCGACGAGGACGAGCGCTGGGGAAGCTGCCAGTGCCCCGAGGTATGCGAGGATGAGGCTGAGGCCCTGATGGTGGAGGGCGAGAGCTGCGGGGTCTGCGGTGAGGGGACGATCAGTTGCCAGGAGGGCGTTGCCCAGTGCAGCGATCCCGGTCCCGCCAACGCCTGTGGGGGATGTGAGGAGCAGGAGAGTACGCCCAATTGCCTGGGCGACGAGGCCCTGGTGTGCGTGGGGGGAGAGGTTCCGACCTGCGAAGAGGTAGAATCCGGCGAGGGTGTGTTGGAAATTGCGGGCCCCGAAGAGGAGTCGTGGTCCGATGAGATGAACGTCTATTACTCGATCGCGCAGGAGGTCGATGGCGAGGCCTGCCCTGCGGGATGGGAGATGGGGGCGGTGAAGCGGCCGGGAAGTTATCGGTCGGCATCGTCGATAGGGGAGATGGAGTACGCCATTGATCGGGTTGTGGATGGTGAGGACGGCGATCTGCGGGTGGTCATTCAGCAGCCCATGGACCTGGGGGGCGACGACGAGGAGACGGTGAGCACCCATACGGGATGCACCAGTTTTGAGGCCGGAGACAGCGACTTCGAGGTGGAGGTGGAGCCGCTGCAGACCTTGATGCGCGGCGATTATCGTTTTTCCTTCCAGCCCCCGATCGCCACCGAGACGGTGCCAGGGCAGGAGCCGGGGCCGCTCGGCAACCCGGATGACTTTTGGGACTTAGAGGCCCATGAGTGGACGATGCCGGGCCTGGAGAATTTTATGTCGTCACCGGGGTCGCTTCTGGTGGGATGCGAGGAGGGCGAGGATTGTCCCCATGAAGGAGAGAGCGGTCTCTTTGAGCATTATGAGGCAGAGCGCTCCCGAAGCGGGGTGCCGAGCCTCGGGTTTTGGAGCGACTTTTTTGAGGATTACGAGGTATTGATGGAGGGATTGGAGGCCTCGGAGGTAGAGGTGATCCGAGAGGCCTATATGGCACTTTTCGATGAGCATATGGCGTTTATCGAGGGGGAACTCGGCGATCGCTATCGATTGATTCAGACTAATTTTGACAGCGACAGTGGCCACTTTGAACCGCTGGTTCAGCACTTTCCGGAGGCGCAGCTCAAGGGCAGCTATCGCTGGGGTAAGGTGGGTCAAGGGGCGCCGGAGATGGAGGTCGTTGGAGTGGTCTTGGGTATTTTCCGCGATTATCCGCTGCGTCGGGACTGCTCGGCCACGGATGACGAGGTCTGTCATCAGCCCGTGGAGCCGGTGGTGGATCTGGAGTCGGCGGTCGGAGAGGTGAGTTTTTCCCTGGAGTCCTACGCCGGTTCGGAGGGAGCGATCAGATCGGTGACGATGGAATTGCCGAGCAATGAGATGCTGCGGCGACTCTTCTTTGATTATATCCCCGGCGAGATCTATCCGAGGTTGGAGGCTGAGGAGATCGACGACGATGTCTTTGAGTATCGGGTGGAGTCCTGGGAGAGCCTGGGACAGCTCTATCGGACGGTGGCGCCCTGTGAAGCGGTGGTCGCGGAGCTGGAAGACCGGGAGTTTGAGGACATCGATGCCGTGGAGAGCTTGTGCGAAGCGGCCTACGGCGACGAGGAAGGAGCGACGGCGTTGGACCGAGTAAGCCACCACGTGCCCCTGGATCGTCGACAGGAGTATGAGTTGAGGTTGAGTGGTCTGGAGTACTGCGGCGACCAATTTGGCGGCGATCCCTATCAAATGCTGCGCTTTGAGCGCTACGTGCCGGCCGATACCTTCTTCGATCCCTGTGCCTCGGAGTTTGCCAATCTGCAACCCACGGACGAAGATATGGCTGTGTCCTGGCCCATCGGTCGCCAGAATCTATCTGTGGAGTCGGGGCTGGATCGGAGCCATTTCAACTGGTGGGAAGGCGACGATGAGGAGTGATCAGGAGCCGCCGAGGGCGATCCAGGTCAGGCCCAGATATTCGTAGAGGGCGCGCTCGACGCGGCGGATATTGTGGGAAGAGGGCAGGATGCGCCCCGGGGAGATGAGGGCGTCGCCGGTCAGAAAATGGGTGGGCGCCGGGTGGACGGTCAAGCCCTGGCGCTCGAAGAGGCGGCGGGCCCGCGGCATGTGGGAGGCACTGGTGACGACGATGACTTGCGGGGAGGCTTGCTGGGATTGGAGATGGTCGTAGAGGTGGGCGGCCTCTTCGCCGGTGTCGCGGGCGCGGTCCATGAGTATGGGCTCGTCTTCAAAGCCCAGGGAAGGGGCGAGGTGGGCCATGGCCTGGGCGGTGGAGCCGGGGTGTTGGACGGCGTCTCCGGAAAAGACGAGTTGGGAGTGATCCAGGGCGTGGTGGAGGCGAAGGCCTTCGTTGAGGCGGACCAGGGAGGCCTCGGTGAGTTCCGAGGTGGGAAGGTGATCCTGGCGGGGATGGTAGCCGCCGCCGAGGACGATGATGGAGATGGGCTGGTCGGCGGAGCCCGTGGGGAGGTCGGCGGGCTCGGTGATCGCGGGGTGGGCGCGTTCCAGAGGGGCGAGAAGGACCTCGCCCAGGGGCCCGGTGCTGACGGCGAGGAGGGCGATGGCGGCGAGGCCGACGCACCAGCGGCCGAGGTGGCGCCAGCGATCGCTGAAGCGGTGGAGGAGAAAGCCGACCACAAAGGCCAATAGGATCAGAAAGAGGGGCGAGATGAGGAGAGCCACCGCTTTTTTGATCCAGAACATGGAAAATCCAGATTAGCTTGGATTAGAAGCCGTGGGTTTGGCCGTGGAGTTGCTCCAGTCCCGGGGTGCCGGGAGGGTTGGGGAGCAGGCGGAGGTCGGGGTAGTTTTGCTGGGTGTAGTTGAGGGCCCAGTTATTGCGCAACAAGAGCATGGGCAGGCCGTCGCGGTCCTCGAGGACCATGAGGAAGTCCAGGCGGTTGAGGGCGTCGAGGTCGACCTCGCTATCGACCCAGCGGGCGTGCTGGAAGTCGAGGCGGCGCAGGCTGACCTGGACGTTATATTCTTTTTTTAAGCGGAATTTGAGGACTTCAAACTGGAGGATACCGACGGCGCCAACGACGGCGTCCAGCGAGCCCTTGGTGGGCTGTCGAAAGACCTGAATGGTGCCCTCTTCGGAGAGCTGGTCGAGGCCCTTGGTGAGTTGTTTTCGCCGCAGGGGGTCCTGGATTTCGACGACGGCGAAGTGCTCGGGGCTAAAGCGGGGGATGTCCTTTTCTTGTTCCGGGGGATCGCCGGTGTAGAGGGTGTCGCCGATGCGAAAGCGGCCGGGATCGTAGAGGCCGACGATGTCGCCGGCGTAGGCGCGGTCGGCCATCTCGCGATTGGAGGCCATCATCTGCTGGGGATAGGCCAATTTGATCTGGCGGTCCGTGCGAAGCAGCTTGGCCTGCATATCTTTTTCGAAGGTGCCGGAGGTGATGCGAACGAAGGCCAGGCGGTCGCGGTGCTCGGGGTTCATATTGGCCTGGATCTTAAAGACGAAGCCCGAGAAGTCGGGGTCCGTGGGGTTGGCGATATGCTCCTTGGCCTGGTCCGGCGAGGGGGCCATGTCGACGAAGGCGTCCATGAAGGGGCGCACGCCGAAGTTGGTGATCGCCGATCCGAAGAACATGGGGGTGAGGTCACCGTCATGGACCCGCTCCAGGTCGAAGGGGTCGCCGGCGATGTCGAGGAGTTCCACCTCTTCGAGAAGCTTGTCGTAAAAGCGCGAGCCCAGGCGCTGTTCGGCCTCCGGGTCGTCGAGCTTGAGCCGCGTCTCGTCGACGATGGACTCGCCGTGAGAGCCGTCGGAGTCGAAGATGATGATCTCTTCGTTTTGGCGGTCATAGACGCCCTTAAATTCGTTGCCCATACCGATGGGCCAGTTGATGGGGCAGGCGCGGATGCCGAGGACCTCCTCGATCTCCTCCATGAGCTCCAGGGGTTGGTGGCCGAAGCGGTCCATCTTATTGACGAAGGTAAAGATGGGGATTTTGCGCATGGCGCAGACCTTAAAGAGCTTTAAGGTCTGGGCCTCGACGCCCTTGGCGACGTCCATGAGCATGACGGCGCTGTCGGCGGCGGCGAGGGTGCGATAGGTGTCCTCACTGAAGTCGGCGTGGCCCGGGGTGTCGAGCAGATTGATGGCCCGGTTGTGGTAGGGAAATTGGAGGACCGAGGAGGTCACGGAGATGCCCCGCTCTTTTTCCATTTCCATCCAGTCAGAGACGGCGTGCTTGGCGGCGCGGCGGCTCTTGACGCTGCCGGCGAGGTGGATGGCGCCTCCATAGAGGAGCATCTTCTCGGTGAGCGTCGTCTTACCGGCGTCGGGGTGAGAGATGATGGCGAAGGTGCGGCGGCGGGCGACTTCGCGTTCGATATTGTCAGAAGGGGTGGAGGTGCTCATATTAAAAGGGAACCGAACGCAGAGAAGGGGGTGGAGGGCTTAGTTGCCGCGAAGCATAGGTGTGGCGATTGGAGGCTGGCAAGAGGCGATTGGATCAGGACAGGCGATCGTTGAGGGAGTCGAGCAGCGATTGGATCCGGCGGGGCCGCAGGGCGCCCATGGCTCCAAAGAGGAAGGCGAGGAGGGCGGCGAGGGCAAAGATCTGGGGGAGTCCCGCCGAGATATGCCAGCCCTGGAGGACGGTATTGAGGAGGCCCAAAAAGGTGCCGATGATGGCACCGGCGAGGACGCCGCCGCCGCCAAATTGGAGGCGATCGGCGAGCTCGGCGTCGTCCTTGGTTTTGAGCGAGCGCCCCTTGAAAAAGTCGGGGAGGTGCTCCTTCCAGGCCGGCTGGGATGACGACGAGGAGGTCGAGGGTTGGGCAGAGGAGGGCTTTTGAAAGTTGGTCTGAGGGATGAACCCGCTGGAGGAGATGGATTCGAAGTCTTGAGGCGGAGGTGTGGGGGCTTCGGCGTCGAAAGGGGTGTGTGACGGCGGTGGCGTGGGAGACTGGTCGTCGAGGAGGACCGTGGCCTCGCGGTCGACGGTGGGCTGCTGGCCGACGGGCTCGTCGTCGAGCAGGAGCCGGTCCGTGGTCTCATCGTCTGGGGAGTGGTTGTTGGCCATGGTGGTATCGCAGGTCGTCGAGTCAGTAGATGGTCATAAACTAGCGTGAAAGGTGGGAGGGCGTCCACCGGCAGCAGAGATCAGGGGGAGGGATGGAATGGATGCGTTGATGACCTTTCATGAGTGGTCGGTCTTCGTGTTGGTCAGCCTGGGGGCGGTGGCGGTGTTGATGGGGTGTCAGACCCGGATTCCCCGAGAAGACCGGCCCTATCTGTGGACCTGTCTGGTGGCCCATCTGATCAGTTCCGTGGTGTTGATCTGGTTGACCTACGACGTGCTCGGCGGCGGGGATATCGAGAAGTATTACTATTATGGGGACCGGTTGGCGGAGTATCTGTGGAGAGATCCCTGGCATTGGGGGCCGGAGTTTATAGGCCTGATCTTGCAGGATCAGGATGTCCGGTTGCCGATGGATATCTTTGGGCATGTGGGGTCTTCGACGACGAGCATGATCGGGATGTGCGCCTTTTTGATGGCGGCGACGGGGTCGTCGGAGCTGGGAACGGGGGCGTTTTTCAGCGTGCTGGCCTTTAGCGGTCAGGCGGCGATGTACGTGGCGTTTCGCGGGTATTTCTCAGGGCGCTACCGGACGCGTCTGGTGGTGGCGATTTTGCTGGTGCCGTCGGCGGTCTTTTGGACCAGCGGGGTGGTCAAGGAAGCCGTGGCGATCGCGGGGTTGGGATGGATGGTGTGGGCGTTTTATCGGTGGCAGGTCCGGGGCCGGTGGAAGAGCGCGGTGGTGGTGGGAGGGATGGGGACGGTGATGGTGGCGGTGGCCAAGAGCTATGTGCTGTTTCCCTTCGCCATCGCCGCCGGGGTGTGGTGGTTTTGGCAGCGCTCCCTGGCGGTGAAGGGGTCGGTGGCGGTGGCAGCGAAGCCGCTATACCTGGTGGGGGCGGCGGTGATGGCGGTGGTGGCGATGGTGGGGTTGGGGGCGCTCTTTCCCCAGTACTCGCTGGATTCGTTGGCGGAGGAGACGGCGGAGTTGCAGTACCAGGGCCAGCGCGTGGAAGGGGGCTCGTCGTATGCGATCGGCAACCCCGATGAGACGAGCCTGGGAGGGCAATTGGCGTTTGCGCCGGTGGCGCTGACGGCGTCGCTATTTCGGCCCTTTGTGTGGGAGGCCCACAACGCGGTGGCGCTGATCAACGGGGTGGAGATGGCGATCATTTTGTGGTGTTGGGTGTTTATTCTGTGGCGTCGCGGGCTTCACGGCACGTGGCGGGCGGTGAGTCAGAGCCCGCCGCTGATGTTTTGCCTGGTCTTTGTGTTGCTATTTGGGCTGGGGGTGGGGCTGGCGACGACAAATCTGGGCACCCTGTCGCGCTATCGGGTGCCCATGATGCCCATGTACGCCTTGATCTTGATGATGCTCTATCCGCGCAAAAGGTAGGGAGTGAGATCGGGGAAGATTGCGCCCAGGTGGGGGCATGCCTATCATAACCCAGACCTAAAATGGTGAGGAGATGATGGGTATAATGAAGCGCTTGCCTGGTGATGATTCGCCCCTGTTTCGATTGCGCGACCAACGGCCACATCTGGTCGATGAGGTCAGCCGACGGGCCTTCAACAATGTGGTGCGCGACTCGCGCCACGCCGAGGGGACGGGAATCGAGTATGTGCTCAATGACGCTGCTTATCAGGAGATCGAGCGGCTCAAGCGCGAGCAGGGACCGGAAGAAGAGATTCGGTCCATCGCCTGGTGGCGGCGGCTGTCGAAGCGGCTGGCGACGATGTCGGAGAAGGAAAAGCGGCGGATTCTATGGTCGCTCATCGAGAGCTACGCCGACGATATCGCGGGGCGTTTTAATCCCTGGGTCTATCGGATGGCCACGGAGGCGCTGCCCATCGGGCTGAGTCTGTTGTTCAAGACCCAGGACCTGCCAGAGTTGGAGATGCCCCAGGGGAGCTCGGATATCAAGCGGGCGCTTCGGCATGTGCGGGATTTGAGCGAGCGGGTGGTGCTCGATGGTCCTGTGCATCGGCTGCAGCAGTTGGCCGACAAGGGCACGCTGGTCTTCGTGCCTACGCATAGCTCCAATATGGATAGTATTTTGATGGGGTGGTCTTTGTATGCGGCGGGGCTTCCTCCGGTGACCTACGGGGCGGGAAAGAATCTGTTTACCAACCCGCTGACGAGTTTTTTCATGAATAACCTGGGGGCCTACAAGGTGGATCGGCGCCTTCGCCACCAGCTCTACAAGCGGGTCCTCAAGCTATACTCCCAGATCTCGATCGAGCACGGCTATCACAGCCTGTTCTTCCCCGGAGGGACACGGTGTCGCTCCAATGCGGTGGAGCAGGATCTGAAGTTGGGCCTGCTGGGGACGTCGCTCAATGCCTTTATCCACAACCTTCAGCGCGACGAGGAGGCCGACCCGATCTATATCTGCCCGATGACGATTAACTACAACCTGGTGCTGGAGGGGGAGAGCCTGATCGACGACCACTTCAAGCGCGAGGGGCAGGGGCGGTATTTAAACGAGGTCGACGAGTTCAATCAGATCTCGACGATCACCCGCTTTGTGCTCAAGACGATGAAGATGGACTCCACGACGGTGATCCGCTTTGGGGAGCCCATGGATCCCTTTGGCAACGAGGTGCGAGCCGACGGGGAGAGCTACGATCGGCGGGGCCGGCGGGTATCGCGGGTCGATTATGTGCGGTCGGCGTTGGAAGGAGATATTGTCTTCGATCGGGAGCGCGACCGAGAGTATACGCGCCAGACGGGGCAGCGGATCGCGGAGTCCTTTTTGAAGAATACGGTGTTGATGCCCACGCAGGTGGTGAGCTGGGTGCTCTTTGAGCGCCTGCAGGAGCGCTACCGAAATTGGGATGTCTATCGGCTGATCCGCTTTGGCGCGGAGGAGACGATCACCTGGGATGAGCTGCACCGGGGATTGAAGCTATTGCTCGATCGGCTGGAGGTGTTGGAGGAGCAAGGCGAGGTGGTGCTATCGCCCTATATCCATGAGCACGACGCCGAGGAGATCGCGGCGTCGGGGGTGGAGTATCTGCAGATGTTTCACACCCCGGAGGTGGTCCAGGATTGGAGCGACGGTGTGATGATCCAGAAGGTGGAGTTGCTCTACTTCTATGGCAACCGGGTGCGAAGTGTCGATCTTTGATCGATAAAAACGATGAGTATTTTGTCACTGGTGAACTCAAGATGAGGAGCGGGAATGAGTGAGGAAAACAAGACCATATTCGGCAAGATCATCCGCGGGGAGATGCCCTCAGAGAAGGTCTACGAAGACGACGAGGTGTTGGCGTTCAAGGATATCAATGCCGCGGCGCCGATCCATATTTTGGTGATCCCCAAAAAGCATATCGTCAATTTATTTGATGCCGATGAAGGGGATACCCAGCTACTCGGCAAGCTGATGCAGACGGCCCGCAAGGTGGCCATCGAGCAGGGCCTGGAAGACGACGGCTTTCGCCTGGTCGTCAACAACGGCGCCGGCGTGGGTCAGACGGTCTTTCATCTGCATGTGCACGTGTTGGGCGGGCGAGACTTTTCGTGGCCGCCGGGTTAACGGAAGTCGGAAG
>CAYQBU010000107.1:0-13583 GCA_964415785.1 uncultured Bradymonadales bacterium | reverse complement strand
TGAGGAGTGCTCAATTCGGCGAGGGGGGTGGTGGAGAGCTGGAGTTGATGGTCTGTGAAGCCGTTTTTGTCTCGGTTGGTGCGGGCGGCCTCGATGGCGCGGGTCTCGATGTCGATGCCCACGACTCGGGGAACGCCGATGCCCAATGCGGCCATGGACAGGACTGCCGAGCCACAGCCGACGTCGAGCATCGATGGAGGTGGGTCGTCGCCGATCGCCTCATCGAGGAGGGTGGCACAGAGTTGAGTGGTCTCGTGGGTGCCGGTGCCAAAGGCCATGCCCGGCTCGATGACCAGGGCGACGCCGTCGGGGGGCGTCTGGGGCTCATCCCAGGGAGGACCGACGGCGATGCGGTCAGAGCAGCGCGTGGCCTGGAAGTAGTCCATCCAGGCGGTCTCCCAACTGCGGTCATCGTAGTCGGCGACGGAGACGATTTCGATATCGTCTCTGGTGGCGGATTCGACGCTATATCTTATGGATGTCGCACCCTGGGTGGCATCAAAGAAGGCGATAAGGCGACCCATTCCCTCGGGAATGGGGGCGATATCGGCGCCCTCCATGAAGGTGGAGTGATCCTGGGTTTCGACGCCCAGCGCCCCCAGGTGGGCAAGGGTGACGGCGTCGGTCTCCGCCCGTGGGGTGAGCATCTCCAGGCGGATCCAGGACGTGGGTTCAGAGGGTTGATCGGACATGGTTTTGAGGACCTGGTGTTGATTTTCGGTGGGGTGGTGAGTATTTACTAACAAGGCGACGCGCCCCGTGCTGAAAAGGAGCACTGGGATTGGATAGCGATCTATAGCAAATCTATAGCAAAAAGGATGCGAAGATGTCAGAACAACCGATAAAGATTGAGCGCGGTGAGACGGTGGCGACGGTGACCATTGATCGGCCTCAGCGGCGCAACGCGCTGTCTCAGGGGACGGTTAAGGCGTTGACCGACGCGTTTCGGGAGCTCGGCTCGGAGGAGCAGTTGCGGGCGATTGTGCTGACCGGTGCCGGCGATAAGGCCTTTTCGTCGGGCGGAGATCTCGGCGATCAGCAGTCCGGCGGCGGTCCGCTGGGGATGCACAAGGGGCGCGGTGGCTTCGCGGATATGCTGGTGGCCATGAATCGCTCTCAGGCGCCGATCATTGCCCGGGTCAATGGAAAGGCACTGGGCGGTGGGTTTGGGTTGGCCCTGCACTGCGATCTGGTCGTGGCGTCCCATGACGCCAGCTTCGGGACCCCGGAGATCAAGGTGGGGCTATTCCCGATGATGATCACGGCGGTGATTCAGCGCAATTTGCAGCGAAAGCACGCCATGGAGCTGATGCTCACGGGAGAGCGGATCGGCGCTCAGCGAGCGCTGGAGATCGGCGTGGTCAACCGGGTGGCCGAGGAGGGCAAGCTCGATGAGGAGGTGGACGCCCTCGTGGAGCGTGTGGCCTCGTTTTCGCCGGCCGTGCTCGGTCTGGGGCGCCGCGCCTTCTACGATACGCAGGATATGGGCTTTGAAGAGGCCCTGCGTGCCCTGCATAGCGAGTTGACGATCAACACTCTGGCCCAAGATGCGGCAGAGGGGATCATGGCCTTTATGGCGAAGCGCGAGCCGGAGTGGAAAGGCAAATAAGCGGGGATGATGAGACCAGGCTCAGGAGGCGTCGCCGAAGAGCACGTCGCTCATATCGTAGCGTCCCGGGGCCTGGTCGCCGAGCCACTGGGCGGCGCGGAGCGCGCCGCGGGCGAAGATGCCGCGGTCGGTGGCGCGGTGACTCAACTCGATGCGCTCGCCGTCGACGCAGAAATAGGCGGTATGTTCGCCGACGATGTCGCCGCCGCGAAGCACCTGGAAGCCGATCTCGTCGTCGCTGCGCTCGCCGGTATGGCCCTGGCGGGCCCAGGTGGCGACGTCATCGAGCTGCAGTTCCCGGCCGCGAGCGGCGGCTCTACCCAGCATCTTGGCGGTGCCCGAGGGGGCGTCGACCTTGTGGCGGTGATGGGCCTCAAAGATCTCGATATCGACCTGGTCGCCAAAGGCAGAGGCTGCCTTTTCCACGAGGTGGGACAAGAGATTGACGCCCACCGAGAAATTGGCGGCGTAGAGATAGGGGATGGAGGCCGTGGCCTTGTCGACGCGTTCTTGTTGCTCGGCAGAGAGCCCGGTGGTCCCGGAGACCAGCGGCACCCCATGGTGGCCACAGGCGATGGCAGCATTCACGGCCCCCTGAGGGCTGGAAAAATCGATGGCCACATCGACGGATGCCACAGCGTCGAGCCTCGATGTGGTGTCCAAATTCTGGGGGCCGACGGTCAGGGACTTATCGCTGGAAATGACCGCCAGTACGGCCTCTTGTCGCACCCTGGGTGCGACATTGGCCAGCAATGATGCGCCCATTCGGCCGGCGGCACCGATGATGGCGAGCGATTGAGGGGCGTCGGACATGGGCCACTCCGGAGGGTAGAAGAGGAGGGGTTAGTCGAGGAGGGGGTGGTCGTTGAGGAAGGCCTGGAGGGCATCCATGAAGGCGTCGTCGGGAGCGTAGAGCGGCGGACGAAGGTGGACGTCGCAGAGGCCCAGGAGGCTGGCGGCGGCCTTGACGGGGATGGGGTTGGTCTTTTCAAAGAGGGCGTCGGCCAGGCTCTGGAGTGGCAGGTGAATGTTGCGGGCGGCGGCGAAGTCGCCCTGGTTGGCCAGGGCGCAGAGCTGGCTCATTTTAGAGGGGATGAGGTTGGAGGCCACGGAGACGCAACCCACGCCGCCGACGGAGAGCAGGGGAAGGGTGGTGAAGTCGTCGCCGGAGAGCAGCGCGAAGTCGTCGGGGGTAGAGGCGACGATGGCGCTGTCGAGGGCCATGTCGGCGGAGGCCTCTTTGACGGCGATGATCTGGTCGTGGGTCGCCAGTTGGGCGATGGTGTCGGAGGTGAGGCTGACGGCGGTGCGGCCGGGGACGTTGTAGAGGACGACGGGGAGGCCGCCGTCGTCGGCGACGGTCTGGAAGTGGCGCAACAGCTCGGGTTGGCCGGGCTTGTTGTAGTAGGGGGTGACGACCAGGGCGGCGTCGACGCCATCGATGGCGGCGACCTTCTTGGTGAAGGCGACGGTCTTGGCGGTGTCGTTGGAGCCGGTGCCGGCGATGATGGGGACCCGTCCGTCGGCCTCGTCGACGACGGTTTCGATCACGGCCAGGCATTCGGCGTTCGACATGGTGGCCGCTTCACCGGTGGTGCCGCAGGGGACGAGGCCATCGATGCCGCCGTCGATCTGGCGCTGCACCAGGTCGCGAAGGGCGTCGTGGTCGATCTGGCCGCGGTCGTCGAAAGGGGTGATCAGGGCGGTAAAGGCACCTTGGGGGGAGAAGGACATGGGCTCTACCTTGTGGTCAAAAGAGGGATTGGGGGCTTATTCGCCAGCGGGGATCTCCTCGGTGGCAGCCATGGACTCAGCCATCGAGGGCTGGGGGCCGTGGCCGGGATCGAGGAAGCGGAAAAAGAGGCGAAGGCCAAGGGCGGCGAGGCCGGTGGCGAGGACAGCGGAGAGGACGACGATCGAGAGGGCGAGCATAGACACCGCACGGCATTAGAAGGTTTGGAAAAAGGAATGGTCTTGGCGCCCGTAAAGATGCCCTCGAGGCCCCTTGGTGTCAAGGCATTATCCCTCGATACGCCAGTCCTCAAAGGGGAGATCCAGGCCGTCGAGACGGGCCTGATCGCGCAGTTCCTCCACGAAGTGCGATTCGCGTTGAACAACGGGTCCCGACCCTCGGCTGCTATAGGTGACGGGGTGACATAGATAGAGCTCGTCGCGAGCGCGGGTGGAGGCGACGTAGAAGAGGCGCCGCTCTTCTTCGAGGCCGCCCTCCTCGTCCATGGAGCGGCGATGGGGAAATTCACCGTGGGCGAGGTTGAGGATGAAGACCGCTTTCCACTCCAGGCCCTTGGATTGATGGACAGAACTGAGGGTGACGTAGTCCGTCTCCTCTTCGGCTTCTCCAACCCCGATCTCCTGGCCGGAGACCCCGGAAAGTAGCGCGATTTCGCCGAGAAATTCGTCGAGCGATCCGTATTGGGAGGCGTAGTTGGCCAGTTGTTCGAGGTCCTGAATGCGGTTGTCGGCCTTCTCGTAGCTGGACTGGATATGGTCCTTAAAGGGGCTATCGAGGAGGGTCTCCAGGAGGGTGTCGGGGCTTTCGGCGAGGCGCTGTTGGCGAAGATCGGCGAGGAGTTTGGCGGCTTTGGACCAGGATCCGGCGGCGCGGCTGGGGAGTTGCTCTTGGAGGCGTTCGTCGTCGACGGCCGCGAGGGGGTCACTTTGGTTGGAGAGGTAGAGCCAGAGTTGGTCAGCTCGTTTCTGACCGATGCCGTACCACTGGCGGACGAGGCGAAGAAAGGAGAGCTCGTCGCGGCTATTGTAGAGAAAGCGAAGGTAGGAGAGGGCGTCCTTGATATGGGCTTGCTCAAAGAAGCGAAGTCCCGATCGGACGACATATGGGATATTGCAGTGGGTCATCTCCACCTGGAGCTCCATGGAGTGGTGGTGGGAGCGGTAGAGGACGGCGATATCGTCGAGGGTCAGCCCCTCGTCGAGGAGTTCAAGGATGCGCTGGCAGACGAAGGCGGCCTGTTGGTTGGCGTCCGAGAGGTGGACGTGGGCGGGCATGGGGCCATCGCCGCGGTGGGCGCGAAGGGTCTTTTCGAATTGCAATTCGTTGTGGGCGATGGAGCGATTGGCGAGCTCCAAAACCTGGGGGGTGGAGCGATAGTTGATCTCCAGGCGAAAGTCCTGGCAGTCGGGAAAGCGGTCGGGAAATTGGAGGATGTTTTTGTCGCTGGCGCCGCGGAATCCGTAGATGGATTGGCAGTCGTCGCCGACGACCATCAGGTTTTGGTGCACAGAGGCCATGAGATCGATGATCGCGCCCTGGAGGTGGTTGGTGTCCTGGTATTCGTCGACCAAGAGGTGTTCGAAGCGGGTGGCCAATTGGTGACGGACCTCGTCGTGGTTGGTCAAAAGTGTGTGCCAGTTGTCGAGGAGGTCGTCAAAATCCATGAGGCCCATCTCTTTTTTGCGGACCTGGTAGAGGCCAAGAACCTGCTCGATGGGTTGTGCAAGGTGGGAGAAATAGGGGGAGCGTTTGTCCAGGGATGAAGCGATGGAGCGGCCGGTGTTGCGGGCGAAGCTAAAGAGGTTGACCAGGCTCTTGGGGCTGGGGAAGCGCTCGTCGAGGTGGCCGACGTCGGCGTCGCTGAGACAGGCTTTCATGAGGGTGGTGGCATCTTCGCGATCGATGATGGAGTAGTCGTCGGGATAGCCGAGGAGCTTGGCGCGTTGGCGGAGGATGCGGTTGGCCGTGGAGTGGAAGGTGCCGCTCCATAGGCGGGTGACGTTGATCCCCAGAAGTTGGGAGGCCTTGGTGGTCATGGAGCGAGCGGCGCGGTTGGTGAAGGTCAAGAGCATGATGCGCTCGGGGTCGACGCCGCGATCGACGAGGTGGGCCATGCGGTAGGTGAGGGTGTGGGTTTTGCCGGAGCCGGCGCCGGCAATGACGAGTAGAGGCCCGGATCCGGCGGTGACCACCTGGTGTTGCTGGGGATTGAGGTGTTCTTCCAGGTCCAGTCCGGTGGGGGCGCCGCGGCTTCGATTGAGCTTGTATTTTTTCACATCCACACCTGCTGATCGGGGCAAAATGGAGAAAGCGACGAAAGATTGTCAGGAGTCTGGCGATAATAAAAGAGAGGAACAATCGTGGCGAAAACGATGGGTGAACATCAGCTCTTTAACAGGGAGGCGAGAATGGCAGGTGTTGGCGGCGTTGGTAGCGGGCAGACGGAACAATATGTGATTGTGAATCCGGACACGAGTAATCTGGACAGGTTGGATTCGCAGCTCAAAGATCATTTCCACCAGGTACAGGGCAGTTTTTCGGAGCGGATGTCCGATCTAAAGGCCCAGATCGAGGGCACCAGTGATCCCGGCGAAAAAATGGCGATGCAGTCAGAGCTCCGGGGGTTGGAACGGGAGTTGAGCAATTTGCACGGCCTGATCGAAGACATCCCATCGGGGATGGGGTTGAAGGTGGGCGGTGAACAAATCATGGAGAAGGTGGAGGCGGCGATCGAGGGTCTCCACAACCGGGTGAGCGATAGTTATGCCCAGTTTGGGACGGTGGAAAACCCCAACCAGATCAGCATGGGAGGGATGGATGCGGACAAGATCGACAATTTGCGGATGAGCGAAAGGGCGGCCGAGGCGGTGGGAGCGTCATCGGGCACGGACGGCGAGGTCGATAGCGGTGAGGTCGATGGCAGCGGAGAGGTGGAGCAAGCAGAGCATGACATGGAGGAGTTGGTTAATATGCTGGCCACGGATCCAGACGCCTTTATGGATGAGCTCAGCGATCTCGATCCCGAGGATCGAAACACGATGATGATGACGGTGCAGACGCAGCTCCAGCAGATGAATCAGCTCTTTCAGATGACGAGCCAATTTTCGCAGGCGATGCACGACACCCAAAGTGCGATCATTCAGAATTTGCGGGTGTGAGGTCGATTCGCCCAATTCCAGGAAAATATTGAGGAGGTGGTGTGATGGAGACGACGACGGCGGTCCAAGAGCGAGTCGGTGGAGGTCAAGAGGAGCGAGAAGAGCGGTTGCGCGAGGTGATCCGAAAGCTTCGCGATGGCGAAGCCGTGGCCCCGGCATTGGGCATTGGGGAGGCGACGATTCGGCGCTTCGAGCAACAGGCCTTCTCGCTCTATAAGCAGGATCAGTTTGACCAGTCCAAGTCGCTATGCCTGGGGGTCCTGGCACTGAACCCAAAGCGCTCCACGATGCATTTGTTGATGGGCGATATGACGATGCGAGAGTACCGCTTCCGAGAAGCCGTGGGGTATCTGGAGGAGGCGGTGCGGCTGGTGCCCGAGGATTGGCGAGCTCGACGGCGCCTGGGGGAGGCGTTGCTCAAGTTGGGTCGCGTGGATGCGGCCATCGAAGAGCTGGAGAGGGTATTGTCCAGCGAGCGCACGGAGGCCAGTCAGCGGGATCGAGAGCGCGCCGATGTGTTGATCGACCATGCAAGGCGTCAACGCCAGATCTAACCCCGGCGGTTCAGGAACTGCAGTCGACGGCCAATATAAATTGAAGGTCTCATTTAAATTCGGTCGGTGCTTCGCTATATTCTGAGAGTTCAAAGAGCGCAGGTTCTGCTCAACAAATAGCGACGCAGGTGGCGATATGGTCGAGACAAGACGGAACTGGGCGACGGTGGTTCTGGCGGGATTGGTGATGCTGGGATGCTCGGCGCTGATGGGGTGTGGAGATGGGGGAGTGGGGGAGACGGGCACGGGAACCCTTCAGGCCGAACCGACGGCGGTGGGGTTTTCAATGGTCGGTGTGGGCCAGTCGGATACGGAAGTGCTGAGGCTCTACAATCGGGCCAATGACGAGCCCCTGACGATTTTTGGCGTCAACCTGGGAGAGGGAGAGAACGGGTACGTGGGGGAGTTGGAGATCGTGGATGCGCCGTCTTTTCCTGTGGAGCTAGGACCGGATGACTTTGCTGAGTTGACCCTGGAGTACGAGCCAAACTCAAATACTCCGGCGAATCGGGGGGAGGTGGTCGTCGACAGTTCGGATCCTCAGTATCAGGCCAATGGGTTGGCGGTACCGGTCAATACTCAGGGCAACGACCCGGAGTTTCAGGCCGATCCGTCGGTGGTGCGCTTTCAGCGCATGCAGTCGGGAAGCGGCCAGTCGACGACGCAGACGCTGCAGATCACAAATCGAGGAGATGGGCCGCTGAGGATCGAAGAAGAGCCGATCTATAGCGGTGGTGATGATTTTGTGGTGGAGCCCATCGGACGTGATTTTCCGGTGGAGCTGGAACCCTACTCGGGACCGGCGGCTCAGGAGTCGCCGGAGACCTATTTTCTAGAGGTCGATATTACCTATCGGCCGCTGGGAGAGGGGCAGGATACGGGGAGCCTTCAATTCTTGACCAATGAGGTCGAGCCCGGCTCGTCCGATACGATGAGCCGGGAGGTCGATATCACGGCCGATGCCGAGTCGGCGTGCATCGAGGTGGATTCTCGAAATCGCAATTTCGGTCAGGTGCCCATTGGGGAGACGTCGTCGGAGGCGGTGACGGTGACCAATTGTGGAAGTCAGGATCTGGAGATCGACTCGGTGATCCTGGAAGAGGAGATCGCTGATGATGAGGCTTATCAACTGGATCTGGGCAATTGGGATTTGAGCGGCGACGGCAATATCGACAATACGATTTCGCTGGGTCCCGGCCAGTCCGATACGTTCGTGATCGATTTCGCGCCCTATGAGGAGGGGACGAGGCGCGGCGAGGTGCTGATCTTTAGCAATGACCCGCTGCAGCCGGAGCTGAGCTTGAGTCTGACGGCGAGAGGCGCCGATGGAACGTGTCCCGTTCCGGTGGGGCAGGCCTCGATACTTGGGACGCCGACGCAACCGTCGAGCGCGATCACGGCGACGCCTCTCGATCGGATCGTCCTCGATGGAGGGGAGAGTTTTGATGAAGACGGAGAAGTGGTGGAGTGGACCTGGGAGGTCCTTTCCGACCCGCCAGGGACGACTGCCCAATTGGAGCCGGCTTCCGACGATCCACAAGATCAAAACCCGGCAGTGCGGGAGGTGGATGTGTTGACGGCCGGGGAATACGAGTTCGGGTTGACCGTCGAGGATGACGCGGGGTTCCGATCTTGCGATCAGGCGGTAGTCACGGTGACGGTGATCCCCGACGAGCAAATCCATATTGAATTGACCTGGACCAACCCCGCGGACCCCGATGAAAGCGATGATTTCGGAAGCGATCTGGACCTTCACCTGGTCAAAATGGGCCCGGGAACCTGGTTCGACGATATCTATTCGATCTACTACCTCAATCAGGAGACCAGCGGCGAGTGGGGAAGCGAGGACCCGACACTGGACATCGACATCACCGACGGTCAGGGCCCGGAAAATATCACGATGAGCAACCCCGAACCCTGTGGCTGGTACGCCGTGGGAGTGCACTACTTCGAGGAGGTCCACGGCACGGCCTACGCCACGGTTCGGATCTATATCAATGGAAATATGGTCTATGAGAGGCTCCACTATCCGCTGGAGTCGAGCAATGAGTTCTGGGATGTGGCTCGCATTCACTGGAATGACCCGGCGCAAGATGGACCGGAGTATACGGTCAGTGAGGTGGAAAACTTCTATCCGGCGGCCCCAGAGGGCTCGGCGCCGGTGGTCCATAGCGGGATGAATGCTTCCGGCCTGTGCACCTCAGAGAACCTCTATTGAACGCCATGGAAGGGGGGATGGGCTCATGACGAGTCCGGGTAAACGGGGAGCGAACAGCCCTGAGACTTGTGAGCGGCGGGGGGATATGGCAACCTCGAACAGCCGACGTGAAACAAAATGTAGCCCGTGGGCGATCAGCCCAACGGGTTGGGCGGCCTTGCTCCAAAGAGCGAGGGATTGCAGACTATGTGGCAATCGAATATTGGCGCCGATTCCGGCGGGAAGCGAAGGCAATAACCTGTGGAGTTGATTTGAGTTTGAATGATCGAGAATCTCCGGCCTGGAGCCAACCAGGACATCACCTCGAGTGCAAAGTGGATCCCACGGCCTTCAGGGAAGGCGAGGGAGATCCGGTGGAAATTATATTGCACGTCGAGGAGGTCCTGGAGCAATTCGATGGGCGCCAGGTACTGGTAGCATCGGCCGAAGAGATCCCCGGCGGGGATGCCTCGCCGGCGTTGGAAGAGGCGATCCTGCATCCCACCTATCTGGTGGAGGAGACACTTCGAGAGAAAAAGTCGGAGCGCGATTGGCCCGAGGAGTTAAATGACTGGATTCGCTCGCCGATAGGGGTCGAAGAAGAGGGGCGCCTGAAGCGGTCGGTATTCGTCGATAATGTCGGAGTGTCGGTGGGGGATTTAAGTGATTTGCTGCGGGGTCATCTGGATCTGGTGCAAATCGAGGAGATCTTTGGGGCGGTGGGAGAATTGTTTCAGGAACTCCATTCCGAGGGATGGGTCCATTTGGGGCTGACGCCCTGGAATATTCGAATCTACGAGCCCGACCGAAGCGATGGTTTTCCGCAGCGATTTTTGGCGCCTCCAGACGAATCCGATGGCGAGCAAAAAGAGGGATTCAACAAGCGAGAGGCCACCGTGGTGGAGCAAGCACCGCTGGGGGAGTCGGCGACCACCGACGAGGAGACGATCGAGGAGTTGATGAGCGCCGACATGTCGGGGGAATCGAATACCACCGACGGGGTGGCAGACGCCTCGGAGGCGTTTCCCGATGAACCCAGTTGGGAGGAGTTGAGCGGAGAGACGTCGGCGGCGGTAGGGGAGGAAGAACGGGCGGAGCAAAAACCGGTGGCCGCGATCCTCGACGGCATCGATCGGCTCTTTAAACAGGGCCCGGTGGACGATGAGATCGCCGTGACCTCCGGGTTTTCAGCGCCGGAGTTGTTGAGCGGCATGGGCACGGAAGAAGGGGTCCCCGCGGACGTCTTTTCACTGGGAATGTTTCTATACTTTCTGGTCTCCGGAGTGGTGCCACCGGCGTCGGTATATACGCGCTACGGGCCGGCGATCCCGGCGAGGAATTTCCGACCTGCTTTTGCTCCGGGTCTGCAGTCCGTGATCGCACGGGCAACGCGGCCGCGCCCGTCAGAGCGCTACGACAGCGTTGAGGCGTTGATGGAGGCCTTCGACCTGGCCTGTCGCCTGATGCACCGACGAGAAGAAGTGGCCGGAGAGAGCGGGCCGAGCATGGTGGTGGAGTGCGACACCCATATTGGTGTGGCGAAGCGGCGGCGCAATCCCACCAATCAGGATAGCGTCTATTCGGCGCGATCAAACGATGGAAATTTTTCGCTGGTGATGGTGGCCGATGGGGTATCGACGGCGAGCTTCGGCAGTGGAGACCTGGCGAGCAAGGAGTTGGAAAAGGCGGCCAGGGGCGTGTGGGAAGACGCGCTGGAGACCTATGAGAAAGACGGAGGCGTCGACGAGGTGGCAGTGATTCGGACGATCCTCAATGAGGCCAATGAGGGGATTGTCGATTACGTCAACGAGCATCACACGCCCTTTCGAGGGAGTCCTCACGAGGTGATGGGTTCAACGGCGCTGGTGGCGGTGATCTGTCATGGCACGGTGACGTTGGCGAGCCTGGGGGATAGCCGGGCCTACCTACAGCGGGGGGCAAGCATGGAGCAGATCACGATCGACCACAATCTGTGGACCCTGTCGATTTTAGAAGGGGTGGAGGCGGACCGAGCGCTGTCGATGCCTCACGGGGACGCATTGGCAAGATGCCTGGGAACATTCGTCATCGAAAATGGCCGCCTGGAAGCGGTGAACCCGCAGCCCGATCTCTTTCGATTCAACGTCATGGAAGAGGATACGCTATTGATGACGACGGACGGCCTCGTCGACTTTGCAGGGACCAACCTGCACGCCTCGGAGGACAATATCTTGTCCGTGCTGCTCTCCGAGCCCAGCCCGGCGCTGGCCTGCCTGGAGTTGATCTTATTGGCCAACCGGGGAGGCGGAGGCGATAATATTGGGCTGTCGGTGATTCGCTTTTAAACCAGGGGTCCGGGGTCAGGCCTCGCCGCGCAGCTTCTTGGCGTAGGCCACGGTCTCGGGGGGGACGAGATGAGGTGGGGGATCGGGTCGGGGTCCGGCGTCGTCCTGGAAGTCGTCGTGGTGGTTGCGGATCCACTGGATGGTATCGCGCAGCGTTTCGTCGGGGTCGCGGGGCGTCCAGTCGAGGCGTTTCTGGGCCTGAGAGCTGTCGATATACCAGTAGTGGCGGGCCATCTCGAGGCTGACGGGGTCGAGGGTGTCGAAGCGGTCGGTGACCTGGGTCACTACATTGAGGAGACCACCGCCGAGACGGGCCATGGAGTTGGGGATGGGGACGGTGGGAGCGGGGACTCCAGAGAGAAACTCGAGGCGCTTGAGGAAGTCCTCCATCGACAGGTTGAGGGCGCCGAGCAAGAAGGTGTCGCCGCCGGTGGCGTCGTCGCTATTCATGGCGGCGATAAAGGCCTGAGCGGTGTCACGGACGTCGACGAAGGAGACGCCTCCGTCGATGATGCCGGGGATGTCGCGGTTGAGAAACATGACGACGTCGCCGATGGAGCTTTCGCGGTGGTCGCCGGGGCCGAGCAGGAGGGTGGGCCGCATCTGGACGATGGGCATATCGTAGCGCTCGACGTAGTCGAAGCAGATCTTTTCGGCGTAGATCTTGGACAGATAGTAGGGCCAGTCGCGGACCAGGGGCTCCGCATGGGGGCTCTGGTCGGTGGCCATGAAGTCGCTGTCAGTGCCGACGCCGACGGTGCCGCTGGTGGAGGCGACGACGATCTTGTGGAGGTCGGTGTCGCTATCTCGCAAGACGTCCAGGAGCAGGCGGGTGCCGTCGACGTGGAGCTCGTACATCAGGTGGGCTTTTTTGCGATCCCGTTCGACGCGACCGGCGAGGTGGAAGACGCGGTCGACGCCATCGGTGGCGCGCTCCAGGTCCTGTCGGTCGAGGAGGCTACCCTCGACGACCTGCAAACCCAATTGTTCGAGTTCCGGTTGGGGGTGACGGCTGAGGACGCGGAGGTCCGTGTCGCCGCCGGCGACGAGCTGGTCGATAAGATGGCGGCCCAAAAAGCCGGTGCCGCCGGTGATGAGAGTGGTCATGGAGGTGGCCTATAGCTCGAAGAGCGATTGAAAGCGCATCAACAGGCTGGGGTCGTTGGTCTTGATATCGCCGCTGGTAAACTCGTCCATAGAGGGGACGTAGCTCTCACGGACGATTTTTTTGAACATTTTGGGAGAGGTCTTGATGACGCAGTCGGCGCGGCCCTCGGGCTTTTGATTTTTGATGGAGCAGGCGTCGACGTCGACGTCGATGGTCCACTTGTGGCTCTCCCAGTTGCCGAGGCTAAAGTAGAAGCTCACGGGCTGGTCGACCTGGTTTTCCGAGAAGCGCTCCTCGAGGTAGCTGAAGAGGGGCTCCAGAGATTCATCTTCCGGCTCCTCGTCGAGGCCGAGGGCGGCGTCGCGGATGTCGGTGACGGCCTGTCGGGCGCGGTTGGCGATCGCCTCGTAGCGGTCGGTGGGATCCATATCAGCGACGGGGTCGCGCAGATCGCGAGAGGAGATCAGGGGCCCGATGTGGACGTTGAGATCGCGCTTGGTGGGCGAGGGAAGGGATTGGCCCTTGGGAAGCGCCTTGTAGGTGCCGTCGATCCACATGGGGAGGACGTCCACCTGGTGGGAGTCGACGAGGTAACCCAGGCCGCGGCGGAATTGCTGGATTTTACCGCTCTTGGAGCGGGTGCCCTCGGGAAAGAGGAGGAGCATCTCACCTCGCTGAAGGGCGTTGGAGGCCTCGCCCAGAGAGCTCTCCAGGGTGCCGGAGCGCTCCACGGGGATGAGGTTGGTCAGGTTCTCAAAATAGGTCTTACGGGGGGTATTCTTAAAGAAGTAGTCGGCGGCGGCGAGGGCCTGAATATCCTTGCCATAGTCACCGAGGGCGTATTTGACGAGGCCCATGTCGAGGTGGCTGCAGTGGTTGG
>CAYQBU010000106.1:0-13748 GCA_964415785.1 uncultured Bradymonadales bacterium | reverse complement strand
ATGGTCACCGACTCGTCGGTATGGATGGTGACGGTGACGGTGTCGCAGTGGCCGGCGAGGGCTTCATCGATGGCGTTGTCGACGGACTCGTAGACCATGTGGTGGAGGCCCGAGCCATCATCGGTGTCGCCGATGTACATGCCGGGGCGTTTGCGAACCGCTTCCAGACCTTCCAAGACCTGAATGCTCTCGGCGTTATAGAGGTCGGCGCTTGGCGGTTCGGCGTCGACAGCGGGAATTTGATCGTCGTGGGCCATGGGTACGTCTTCAGGTCAGAGGTCGTGTTGATTCAGCAGTAGAATGGTGTCAACGAGAGGCGGGATGAAGAACCCTGCAAAGTCCTCTCGGAGAGGCCGCAGAAAGGTAGCAGAAAAGAGGGGGGATGGCCAGCGTAGGCGCGGTGGGAGGCCTCAGCCAATAACCGGGTTTTCCAGGGTGCCAATCCCGTCGATGGTGACGGTCACCGTCTGGCCATCGATGATGGGGCCGACGCCGGCGGGGGTGCCGGTGAGGACGACGTCGCCGGGCCAAAGGGGCATGATCTGGGAGATGAAGGCCAGGACGGTGGGGATTGAAAAGATGAAGTCGTCGAGCGACGAGTTTTGGCGCAATTGACCATCGACTCGGCAAGTCAGGTGATGGTCGGCGGGGTGAAAGTCGCGGGCCAGGGCGATCGCCGGGCCAAGGGGGGCGAAGGTGCGGTAACCCTTGGCACGGGTGTAACGCTTCTCGCGGCGTTGAATATCGCGGGCCGTGACGTCGCAGGCGCAGGTATAGCCAAAGATGGCTTGTTCAGCCTGCTGTGGCTCACTGGCCTCCAGGGTGGCGCCGATGATGATCGCCAACTCGCCCTCGTGATGAACTTCGCCAGAGGCGTCGGGGAGTTGAATGGACTCGCCAGGGCCGATGACCGAGGTCGGGGGCTTCATGAAGAGCAGGGGCTCTTCGGGGACGCTTTTATTCATCTCGTCGGCGTGATGCTGATAGTTGAGGCCGACGCAGACGATTTTGGAGGGGGAACAAGGGGAAAGTCGACGGGGAGGCTGACCGCCGGCGCTCTCCAGAGGAGTGCCAGCGGGCAGCGGATCGCCATCGGCGATAAGCCGATGCAACGCGTCGATGGATTGGGACAGGCCAAACCAGCGATCGTCGAGGCGACGGGCCAGCGTGGGCTGGCCCGTCGCTTCATCGACGACGCGACAGAGGGTTGTGATCTCAGGTTGGCTCATCAGGGCCCAGATCCTCTTGGAGGTCGTCGAGATCAATATCGCCTTCGTCGGCGGCGTCTTCGCGCTCCTGTCGGATGCGCTCACGCTCTTCTTCACGACGTTCGATATAATCCTGAAGCTCGAAGAAGTCCTGGTCGAAGGTAAAGACGTAGTTGCAGTGCTCCATCAGCGGTTCGCTGTCGCTGATATTGGCGCGTTCGCTACTGTCTTTCCATTGGCATTCCCACATGGCGCGCTGGAGCATGGTGCCGTAGGTCAGCTCCGGAAATTCATCGTGATCGTCGGGAAAGGTCAACTGGACGCTGTTGCCGCGCTGCGGCGGGGTGTCGACGCGAAACTGGTACTCCTCCAGGTCGGGCTCGACGCCCGCTTCTTCCAGGAGGGATTCATCGATACCCAGTTGGCCAGCGGTGACGATGTCGAAGTTGATTTCCTCTTCCTCCAGGACATCGGGGTCTTCGACGATTTTTTCGAGCAGGCCTTCCTCGTCGAGCTCCTCGTAGTCGAAGCTATAGGCCCAGTACTCGTCGGTCTCCAGAGGGGTGGTGAGGCGTTCACCATCCTCGTCGCGGATGTAGAGGCTATTGACCAGGATGTATGCGCCCTCGGGCTCCGTATTGAAGGTGATCGTGCCGTGGTAGGGACCGTAGTCGTTGCCGGTCTCCATGCGATCATTGAACTCCTCGTTGTGGTCGGAGTCCTGAGGGGTGAGGTTGGCGGAGAGCTGAAAGCCAAAGTCGGCGCCAGCGGGCTCCCAATTATTTTCGGTGAGCGTAAAGTTATAGGGGTTGTGCCCGGGGTGGGTAATTTCGATCTCCTGGATCTCGTCGACGGAGAGATCCTCGATGACCGTGCCCGGGCCGACGCGAAGCTCGCGCCAGACGCCACCGCTGGGCGTTTCACCGTACTGGACTTCCCCATTGAGGTGGATCAGCGAGTGCCGAGGCGTACCGTCGATAAAGAGGTTTCCAAAACGGGGGATCCCCTCGAGTTGAGCGTCCAGATGGGCTTGCTCCTCGGCATCCACGCGGCGCTGCATCTCTTCCTGATACTGCCCCTGAGCGAGGAGAATAATGGGTTCCAGGATGCCACCGGTGCCGTCGTCTTCGACGGTCACGAAGTGAAGCCCCACAGGCAAGAGGACGAGGAGGGCGATGAGGATGCCGGCCATCACCTTATTGACGCCGTTGCCCTTATCCTCGAGGTCGTCGTCCAGATCCATGAAGTCGTCGATATCGCCCAGCTCTTCGTCGGCTTTATCGGGGTCGAAGAGATCCGGTTTGGCGTCCGTCGCCTTGCTGTGTTTTTTCTTTTTCTTCTTCTTCTTTTTTTTCTTTTTCTTCTTTTTGGAGGCTCCCTTGGCGACGTCGAAGACGCCATCGAGTCCGTCCATATTTCCCTTATCTTCGGTCTCTTCGGTCTCTTCGGCGTCGCCCTCGGGGTCGGCGGCGTCCGAAGATTCTCCGGAGTCCGACGAGGCCTCGGTCTCTGGTGACTCCTCGTCGTTGGTGTCCGGTTCGTCGACCGTTTCGGTGTCTTCGGAAGGCGAGGTTTTGTCTTTGGTTTCGGACATGCTGACCGTACTCCTGAAAGGGACAAACAACGGGTGGTAGCGCCGCCCGACCGAACAACTAGAGGCTTAGCGCGTGGACTCAAGGTCGCGAGCCTAAAAGGGGGGACCACCATCGTCAAGGGGTTGGAATAGCAGGGGGGTTCGCGATAAGGATGAAGGGGCAGCGGTCAATTGATGATGAGTGATGGAGGATGCCATGGAAGAGCGGGAAGTGATATCGGCGTTGATGGAGGTGGCGAGTGGGGCCGAGGAGCCAGAGCAGCTCCAGGCGTCGATGGTCGATGAGGCGCTGGTGGAGGCGGCGATGGAGCTCTATGGCGACTGGCTGCTCGCCTTGGGCGCCGCCCTGATGGAGGCGACTCGGCAGGTCGAGACCTCGCCCAACAAAGGACGCAAGAAGAGGGCGCCGGCGGTCAAACGCGGGGCAGCACCGGTGCCAGAGAAGGTCGAGCGAGATCGACGGCCGGAGGCCGATGGGCCGATCTATGTGGAGAGCCAAAACGGGCTATTCTTCGAGATGGAGGGCGCCGATCTGGAGCTCGCACCCAAAAGCCAGCAGATCGATGAGGGCGAGCAGGTCGGCGGGGTGCGCCGACTCCATGAGATCGGGGAAGTGGACTCGGTGGTGCTCTTTAGCGATGCCGGACGTTTCTTCGGAATCAATCGGCGGTTGATCCCCAGGTTTTCGGGGCGCGATCAGGGAAGGACGATTCGCGATATCCTCTTTCTGGAGGAAGGGGAGTCGATTCGGGGGATCTGTGCCAGAAGGGACCTGGCCAGGGGGCGGTTTATCCATGTCACCCGCCAGGGCAAATCAAAGGCCACAGAGGGCGCTGATTTGATGGCCAAGCTCGAGCGTTCGGGCAATACGGCGTTCAAGCTCCGCGACGGAGATGTGCCGATCGCGGTCTTCGGGGCCCGCGAGGGGAGCACCATCTTTTGTGCATCGGCGCTGGGCAAGGGGATTCATTTTGAGGCTGATGAGCTTCGCTCAATGGGTCGCAAGGCAATGGGCGTCAACGCCATCAAGCTTCGCGGCGACGACGATGAGGTGGTGGGGGCTTTTGAGGGGCGCCGGGTGCGTCAGGTGGCGGTGATCATGGAGTCAGGGCTCGGCAAGCGGGTCGATTTTGGGGAGTTTCGAACCCAGGGTCGGGCGGGGCAGGGAATGCAGTTGGCCCGGCTCAACCGCGGCGATCGGGTGGCCACTGTGGCTCCCTGTCATCCGGGCCAGGACCTGGGCATTATCAGCTCCAGTGGCAAGGTATGGCGCCTGCCGGCGACCCACCTTCCGCATATGGGTCGTCCGGCGAAGGGGGATCCCGTCGTGGACCTGGAAGCCGGCGAGGTGGTGACCTCCGTGGAGGCCCTTCCCTGCGCCGGCTCCATGGGCTGAGCGTCTTCAGTCGACGATCACGAGGCCGGCGATATTCTCCAGCGTTGCCGGCCCGATGCCGGAGACGCGTTGCAGCTGGTCGGGTGATTCGAAGCGTCGGTCCAGTCGATAATCGACGATCCGTTCGGCGAGAGCGGGACCGATGCCCGGCAGGGTGGCCAGTTCGTCGGCGCTGGCGCTATTGATGTCGATGGCATCGGAGCGCTGGTCGTCGGTGGGTGCGTAGTTGGCGTGGCTTAAGGACGATTCATCGGCGCCGACGATATAGGGGGCGACCTCGGTCATCGAGTCCTGTTCCAGCCACAGCCAGCTGTCGTCGGCGTCATCGTCGGCGGCGGAGTCGCCATCGATGGCACCGCTGGCGGCGTCACCGGGACCCTCCGTGGGGTCGACGCTCCAGGCGGTATCGTCGCTCTCGAAGGGGCAGGCGTCGTGGATGGGAAGGTAGGTCGCTTCCGTGGCGTTGGCGTCGGCGCATCCCGTGATGGCGAAGGAGGCGGCGATGGTCAAAAGGGTAGCGATGCCAAGGGGTTGGATATTCTTCATGAGATGCTCCTATCAAGGGTTTAGGTTTGCAGCCATGGCCCCATCGGTGGGGTCTGGCAGCTCGGCTATGGCCGAACCAACCCTGTTATCGTCATCTCATGGTCGAGCTTTCGTCAGGCCGCTCTTTTTTCCCGTCGCCGGGTCTGCACGTAGGCGACACCTACTGAGAGCATGTACAAGAGGATCATGGGGCCCGCCAACAAGGCCTGGGTCATGACGTCGGGGGGAGTGAGGATGGCGGCGAGGATGAACGCCACCACCACTGCGATGCGCCATTGCTTGATGAGCATGTGGTGAGTCACGAGGCCGATGGCGGACAGAAAATAGGTGGCCACGGGCAGCTCGAAGACGATGCCAAAGGCGAGCAGCAATTTGGTGGTGGTCCCGAAATACTCGTCGATCATGAGCATCGGATCGGAGACCGACGAGAAATCAAAGAGAAAGCCATAGCCCAGGGGGATGACGATGGCGTAGCAAAATGCGGCTCCGGCGAAAAAGAAGAGGGTGCCCGAAAAGATGAAGGGCAAAATGGCCTTCTTCTCATTGGGGTAGAGACCGGGAGCGACGAATTTCCAGATCTGGTAGAGGATCGCCGGAGCGGCCACAAAGACAGCGGCCAGAAGGGCGGTCTTGAGGAGGGTGAAGAACTCCTCGGCGACGTCGCTGTAGTGAAGATCGGCGACGTGGGCTTGTTCCTCGGGGGCGGCGGCGATGAGGGGGGCTTTGAGGAATTCAAAGAGCTCGTGGACGAAAAACCAGCAAATGCCAAAGGCGATGGCGATGGCGATCATGGAGTACACCACGCGGCGCCGAAGCTCGGCGAGGTGATCCAGGAGGCCCATGCGGGTCTCCTCCATTTTTTCAGCGCGTTCCTCAACCTCGGTTTGGGGGGACTTGGCGTCGCTCATCATCGGCCTCCGTGGGTGGGGGCTGGAAGCTCGGTCACAGCGCGAAATTCAGAGGGACGGCGGGGGGGAATGGCGACGCCCGTGCGCTGCGATGAGGGCTGTCTGGGCGCAAGTTCGACACCGTGACGCCCCCCGTGGCGGGCGGCGTATTGTTCCTCAAGCATCTTCTCAAAGTCGGCGTCGTCGACCTGGTCGAGACCCGTCGGCGGGGGCACTGGATCGGGGGCCGCTTGCTCGTCAGAGGACCCCGTCGAAGACGGCCCAGGCGCGGTGGCGTTGGAGGAGGGCGATGTACTCTTATCGGGCAGTTGACGGGGCCGCGGTCGTGAACTGGTGGGACCGGTGTCGAGATCTTCCATCTCCAGAGCACCGCGGAGGGTATTGGAAGCCTTGCGCAATTCGCGAAGGCCTTTGCCCGTCCAACGGGCCACCTGGGGAAGCTTCTCGGGGCCCATGACGACCAGGACCAACAAGAAGACAATCATCAGTTCTGCGAAAGAGATGCCAAACATGAGACGCCGTTACCGCGGGGAGAGGGAGAAAGGCAAAAAGCTCAGGGCTTCCACTTGATGCTGCAGCCCATGGATGGCGATTGGTCCTCAGCGGGACGCTCGCCGTTGAGAAGGGCCGTGATGGCCTCAAAGAGGTCACGGTTCTGAACCTGGTCGGGGTTTTTCCAGTTGTCGTCGAGGCGTCCGGCGTAGGCCAGGTGGCGCTGCTCGTCGTAGACAAAGAAGTCCGGAGTGCACACGGCCCCATAGGCGCGAGCCACATCCTGCGACTCGTCGTAGAGGTAGGGAAAGGGAAAGTTTTTGGCTTCTGCCAGTTGCTTCATCGCCGAAAAGCCATCGTTGGGGTAGCGCTCGGCATCGTTGGAGCTGATGGCGACGAAGGCCACCTGGTCGTCACTCCAGGTCTGGCCCAGATCGATGAGGCGATCGAGGACGGCTTTGACGTAGGGGCAGTGGTTGCAGATGAACATGACGACCAGCACCTGCGATCCCTCAAAATCGGAGAGTTCGTAGGTTTCGCCGTCGGTGGCGGGGAGCGAAAAGTCAGGAGGCTCGCTCCCGAGTTCGGGGGTCTTGCTTTCCAGAAGGGCCATGAGGATGTCCGGTGGCGGAAGTCATAAGCTGAAAAGAAGGCCGCCGCCGGTAATATCCGGGCGGCGGCCGTCGTTGCGATGAGCGAGCTTTCGAGCGGCGCCCATCATCTAGTGTACGTGGCGCGCAAACGTCCAGTTGACGACTTCGCTGCGGCGAAGGTCGGCGTGATTGATCGCCCATACGGGGACGATAAAGACTTCATCGACGGGGTCGCGGTCGGCGAGAAATTGGCGGACCTCGGCCTGGGTGTCAAAGACCGGCTTGTGGGTGTCGCCAGGGCCAATGGAACGCAGCCGGGGCAAGAGCGCCTGGAGTCCCGGGTGGGGGCTCTGAACGGGGGGAGTACTGATGTCAAAATCGGATTGTGACTGCTTCATAGATTCCTCCAATAAGGAAGGGGGTTCACCGCGCGGCGACGTCGTCGTTCCGTGGATGGGGATCCATGCCGGGCGGCAATGGGGCTAGCCGAGAGTCGGGACAGCCGCAAGTCGACCCCAACTATGTCCACCAGTTTGGGAATGTAAAGCCCCGATGCAGGGGGGATATTCCTCGCCTCCGGCGCAGGAGGAAGGTCAGTGCGAGGAGAGCACGCGTTCGGCGAGTTGGACATAGCGCTCGATACCGGCCTCGATCTCGTCGAGCCCAATGGATTCATGATCCCCGTGGGCAAGGCGGATATCGCCGGGGCCGACGAGCCAGACCTCGCCGAGTTCGCGGAGATAAGTGGCGTCCGTGTTGAAGGGAACGGTGCAGGTGGGTACGCCCTCTGGGGGATCAAAGTACACAGGGTCATTATAGACGGCGTCTTCCAGCGTGACCCCCTCGGCGAGGAGGGGGCGGATTTGATCGAAGAGCTCGTCGATGGGGCCAGTGGCTCGAAAGAGCAGCTCCGCTGTGGCCCGGGGGGCAAAGATATTGGCGGCGACCCCGGCGTTGAGGACTCCGATATTGAAGGTCGTGGGACCGAGGACGGGATCCGAAGGCCAGCGATGGTGGCGCATCTTCTCCAGGGTGTCGAGCAGGGGATCGAGGGCGGAGCTGCCATCGTCGGGAAAGGCAGAGTGGCCGGCGACGCCTGTGGCACTCAGGCGAAAGCGAAGCATCCCTTTTTGTGCGCTGACCACCTGGTTTTGGGTGGGCTCGCAGAGGATGATCCGCTCCGCATTGAGGTCGAGGTCCCGGGCCATGCGAGCCCCGATATGATCGACCTCCTCGCCGACGACCAGGAGCCAGCCGATGCCAGTGGCGCCGCTTTTGCGGAGGCGGGCGGCGGCGTGCCACATGGCCAGAAGACCGCCCTTGGTATCGCAGGCGCCACGTCCGTAGACGCGCCCATTGTCCAGGCGAACCGGCAGGTGGGGTGGGACGGTATCGACGTGAGTGGAGAAAACGAGTCGGCTGGGGTGGCCGTCGTGGGCGATGAGGTTCCAGCGGCCGGGGCTGACCTCCTGGCGCTCCAGGGTCCAGCCATCGCCCTCAAAGAGTGTTTCCAGATGGCGTAGAAAGGTCTCCTCGTCACCGGAGGTGGAGTCAATGGACAACCACTCCTGGAGGGACTCGGCGAGTTGGCGGTGGAGGGCAGAAGTCATGGGCACTGCTCGCAGTAGACAGGGCGTTCAAAGAGCGATACGGGGACGCTTGTAAAGCAGGTCCAATCCGGTGACAGTGAACAAACTGCCCGCGCCATTCGTCGGAGTTCATTGACCCGCTTCCACGGCGGTGATTACCATGCGTCGACTGTCATCGAAAAGCCGAAGCAGGGATTGCTTATATGAAGCTGTACTGCCCAGAGTGCGAGACCCGTTACGAGGGGGATGAGTACCAGAATTGCCCGGCCGATGGAGCCCGTCTATTTCGATTGGACTCCGACCAAGACAAGGGCGATCCCCTGATCGGTACGGTGATCGACGATCGATTTCGGATCGACGATCTGATCGGCGCCGGAGGGATGGGCGCCGTGTATCGAGCGGTTCAGTTGTCGGTCAACCGCGACGTGGCCCTGAAGGTGCTGCGTGCTGAGTTGGCCGACGAAGAAGTGGCATTGGAGCGCTTTTATCGGGAGGCGAAGGTGGTCTCCGACCTGAGCCACCCCAATATTGTGCGCCTCGTCGACTTTGGGCGCGACGATGCCCACGACCTGTTGTACCTGGTCATGGAGATGGTCAAGGGGATGGACCTGGGCGATTTGCTCTATCGGGGACGCCTGAAGCCCAACCTGGCTCTGGAGGTGGTCTATCAGACCTGTGGAGCGCTCACCGAGCCCCACGCCCGCGGCATTGTGCATCGCGATCTCAAGCCCGAAAACCTGATCATCGTGCCCATCTCCGATGGAACTTTCCAGGTGAAGGTGCTCGACTTTGGGATTGCTCGAGCACTGGAGGGAGGGGCAACGCAGTTGACGAAGACGGGTATGATTTGCGGTACCCCCTCCTATATGTCGCCGGAGCAGGCCCAAAATGAGGCCATGGACGGGCGCACCGACCTCTATGCCCTGGGGGTGATCCTCTTTGAAATGTTGACCGGTGAGCCGCCCTTTTCGGGAGATACGAGCCTCCAGGTGTTGCTCAACCATATTCGCAAGCCGGCGCCGCCGCTCGAACAGTTGATTCCCTCGGAGTTGGTGGCCGGTCCCATTTGTGAATTGGTGGGCGAGCTATTGGCCAAGGATCCCCACCATCGACCGGAGTCGGCGCGGGCGGTCCGAGATCGCATCGACAGCATTCGCCACCAATTGCAACTGGAGCCGGTGCGTCTAAAGAGAGATGCCGATGGAGAAGATGCCTTCAAGGAGTGGATCCATAAGCCGCTGGGGTTTGTGGATGCCGACGGAAACTTCAGCGTTGATAGTCAGGAAGAGTTGCCGGCGAGCCAGACCACCGGTGAGGCTGCGGGCGTCGAAATCCATCAGACCGAAAAGGAGCTAGAGCCCGCAGACACCACCGGAGAGTCGGCACAGCGAGTTCCCGTCGCTGATGAGAACGGGGCTTCGACCGAGGCCCCAGCGGCGAAAAAAGCGATGACCGCCGAGGTCGATGCCGCTCAAAGTGAAGAGCTGTCCGTGGCCTCCGGGGCCTATGCGACGACGACCACGGAGGTCGTCAATGAGGCGAGCTCCGGAGGCAAGCGCATGCTGCTGATCGGCGGTGGGCTGGGGCTGATCGCCATTCTCTGCGTCGCCTCAGGGGTCGTGGGCTATCTGATCTACGACGATTATTTTGAACAAGAAGAGGCGATAGCCCAGGCCGCCGACGACGATGAGAGCAGCGAGGAGCAAGCCACCGACGAACAAGCCGGCGAGGACGAGGTCGACGATGATGAGGTCGTTGAAGCCGATCGCGAAGCGGAGGGAGCGGGCGGCGACGATCGGGAACGCGACGAAGACGACGGTGATGAGGTAGCTGAGGTAGCAGTGGAGATGGAGGTCGAATCCACCGACACGGTGCAGCCCGTCGACGACGATGAGGCAGGCGACGACGCCTCCCAGGATAGCGGGGGCGATGTGCAGCGCGATCGAGGTCAAGGCGAGCCCCAGAGGGACGATGAGCCGGACGATGAACCGGAAGAAGTTCCACCGCCTGTCGAGCCCGATGATGGAGATGAAGACGCCGACGAGGAGGGGGCGCCCGAAGAAGAGACGGCCCCTGAAGAACAAGAGGCGGCCAGTGAAACAGAGGTGCAAGAGATGCGCACCTCCGAGGAAGCCCATGAGATTCCAGAGCCCGAAGAACACCCACAGGAGGAGATCGATGACGTCGAGGAAGAAGAGGAGGAGCAAGATGATGTGCGCGACCGTCTGCGAAGACTGCGTACCGATTGAGCAGGGCCGACGCCCGTTGCGCTGGCTTTTGGTGCTGCTGAGCTGGAGCCTGGTTATGGCAGCCGGGACGAGCACGGCGCTGGCGGCCGGCGACCCCGACCAGATGCTCGATCGATTGACGCCCGAGGATGAGGCCCGTGTCATCGAGCTCATCGACGAAGGGGAGGAGGCCTTTGCCGATGGAAACTATCGACAGGCCTTGCGCATTTATCACCGGCTCTACGGCTTTTTTCCCCACCCCGATGTGAATTATCGGGTTGCCACCTGCTATGAACGTCTCGATGAGCCGGAGCGGGCGATTCAGCACTATATTCACTTTCTGGAGGGCTTTCCCGACGCCGAGGAACGCTCGGAGGTGGAAGCGCGCATCGCTCGTCTTCAAGAGGCGATCGGTCCCGACCCATCGGGAGTCCGCGTGGAGACCTTTCCCATCGGCTCTCAGATCTATATCGACGACCGCGAGACGGCGCCGGTAGGCGAGACGCCGAGTACGGTCCAATTGCCGCCGGGAGACTACGAAGTCATCGTCCATCAGTCGGGCTATGTCGAAGAACGCAAGTCTGTGACCGTGCGCGAGGGGCCGATCGATGTCGTCCAATTTCGCCTGGAGAGCGACGGCGGAGAAGTGCAGCAGCGGCGAAGTAGAGGAGCGGACTCGAGAGGTACGGACCATCGGTGGATGCCGATCACGGCGGTAATGATGGCCGGGATGGGGGGCTTTGCTCTCCACCAATCGGCGGGATATCGAAGCGAATACCGAGATCTGGGCGAGGGCCATCCCGACTATGACAATACGCGTAGTCAGTCCATCCAATTCGGTGTGGTGGGAGCGGGTTTGGTCACTGGAGCGGTGGTCTTTACGACCTGGTTCATATTGCGCAATCGGAGCCCCGATGTTGGGGAGCGTGCCCATCGAGGCATCCAGATCGATCCCAGCACAGATGGGGTCAATATCGGCGTCTTTAGTCGATTCTAAGTGGGGCCAAGCAAAAAAAAAGCCCGCGAGGCATAGACCTCGCGGGCTTTTTTGGTGTCTTTGGGGAGCGATTCACCTCAGAGTTCGGGCATAACCGGCGATGCGTTCACGGACAAAGTCGACCTCTTCGACCTCCAGGGCCCGTCGTAGCAGCTGCACCGAGGTGTCGCTGTCGATGTGGTTAAGGGCCTTCGCCGCGCTGATGCGCAGGTGAGGATCGTCGGCCTCAAAGAGGTAGCTCTCAAGGGTGTCGACCGTGCGCTCTTCAAACTCGCCGTGGGCGAAGTGCTCGCCGAGGACAGGCATGAGGAGGTGACGCGTGGAGTTCGGGGTCTGGTCGTCTTCCAGATGCTCTAAAATGATCTGGTAGGACTCTTCATCGGCCCAGTAGCCAAGGGCCATCAGCGCCCGTTGTCGATAGAGGCGAAAGACCTCCTCATCGGTGGCGATGTCGGTGACGATTTGCCGAGCATCATCGGCAGCCTCGTCGAGCAGCGAGCGCTCCGGCAGTTCGTGGTGATTGGCCAGGAGGACCTGCACCGACTGGCGCTCTTCCGCGCGGTGGTCGTCGGCCGAGGGCGCAGTGTCGGCAAAGGCCGGAGAAGCCATGAGAAGGGCGATCAATATCAGGGGCAAGCATTTTTTCATGGAGATACTCTCAAATTACTTGGTCAGCGGATTGACGCCGATCACAAAGGATTGTTGGTCAGTGACTTCGGTGTTGTTGGGATCGGCGGATGGGAACATCAGGTTGCCCCAGTCCGAGCAATTCGTCGGGTTCTGGAAATTGGTGCATTGGCCCGTATCCGTCAGAGGGCTACTGGTGTTCCCGCTCATTTCGGTGGTGTGGAAGAGGCCAAGGAAGTGGCCCAATTCGTGAGCGAGGATATTGGCGGTAAAGCTATTTCCATTGCTGGTGCCGATATGCTCGCCTGTAAGCGCGACCCCACTGAGGCCCGACTCGTGCCAACCGGCGGCGCCGGGAATCCCGAGTGATAGGCCGAGAGCGCCTCCCATGGAAAAGGATTGGGTGATAAAGATATTGGCGCTGAGAACATCGTCTTCGGAGTCTCCCGGGACCACGGACTCCGCGGCCAGAGCGCTGATATCACCTTCGCCCTGAATGACGGAGTACTGGTTGATCACGCTGTCGGGAAGGTCGATATAGCGGACTTCACCGAGATCGATATTGGCCTGAGCGAGCAGGGATTCCACGTTGTTCATGACGTCGCTCATATTGGGATTGCTCTCCGCATTTTGGGCCGTGATGCCCGAGATACCCACGGGATAGATGTTGAGGTCGATCGTGGTGGCCGTGCCCGAGGATTGAAATTTATAATAGCACAAATCAGAGGCATCGGTGCTGACGCTAAGGGTGTGCGGGCCGGCGGCGAGCTGGTCGCTAAACTGGGGCGCCGCGGGAACAACGATGGGATTGACCATGCCGAAGAGTTGGGACCCTGTGGCCTGGAAGTTGTTGCTGCCCTGAAAGTCGACGGTATCGCCGGGGCCTGTGATTTCGAGGGGAAAGAGATCGGCACCACCGGTAAAGGGCACGATCATATACTGATCGGTGCCCGAATCGATCTCGAAGTGCAATTCACCGATCTGGCCGGAGGGAGTGACGCAATCAAAATCCACATTGAGGCTTCCCGCGGAGACGCTTCCGCCAGCGCCTCCCCCGCCACCGCCGCCCCCGCCGCCGTGGGAGGGAAAGCAGATGCCGGTGCCGCCGCCGGCGTCGACACAGCCGTAGCCATCGCGGCACTCGCCCTGGCTGGAACAGGTCTGGACACAGAGGTTGGGGCCCTCGGGGTTGTCGAGGCAAGCCGCGCCTTCGCCGGAGCAATCCTCGAAAGAGGAGCAACCCACGGTCGTGCAGTGGCCGTCCTGCCAGAAATTATCATCCAGGCAGGTTCCGCTCATGCAATCGGCGTCGACGTCGCAGGCCCCGCCGTCGGGAGAGTCTTCGCCCGGACTCTGGTTGTTGGGGGTCTGGTTATTTGGCTCCGTGTTATTCGGATCCTGATTATTGGGATCCTGATTATTTTCCGGATCCTCATCATTATTCTCGACAATAATATGATCTGCGGGCTCGTCTCCGCCGCATGCACTGAGGGAGAAAGCCGTCGCCGTGAGTAGGGCGACAAAAAGCGATAATCGTTTGAGCATAAGAAGACTCGACTCAAGGGTTAGC
>CAYQBU010000105.1:0-13834 GCA_964415785.1 uncultured Bradymonadales bacterium | reverse complement strand
TGGTGGCGCCCATGATGCTGGTGGGGTTGACGGCCTTGTCGGTGGAGATGAGGACGAAGGTCTCGACGCCGTGGTCGAGGGCGAGGTCGGCGAGGACGCGGGTGCCGCCGATGTTGTTTTTGACGGCCTCGTCGGGGTGGCGCTCCATGAGGGGGACGTGTTTGTAAGCGGCGGCGTGGAGGATGATCTGGGGCTGATGGTGGTCAAAGACGTGTTGCATGCGCTCTTGTTCGCTGACGTCGGCGATGACGGGAAAGAGGCGCTGGCCGTGGTCGTCGGCGAGTTGGCGATGGATATCAAAGAGAGGGGTTTCGGCGGAATCGACGAGGATCATGGGGCCGGAGGCGTGGCGGGCGACCTGGCGGCAGAGTTCGGCGCCGATGGAGCCGCCGGCGCCGGTGATCATGACGGTGCGGTGGTCGAGAAAGCGGGTCATTTGATCGCGGTCCAGATCGACGGGATCGCGGCCCAGGATGTCGGTGATGGAGACGTCGCGGACCTTGTTGAGGGAGGGGGGGTTGTCGAGAACGTCGTCGATGGGGGGAAGGATCTGGGGGGAGATGCCGCAGTGGCGGGCGCGATGGACGATGTCGCGCACCAGGTGCTGGTCGTCGGCCTCGAGGGCGATGATGATGGACTCGATGTGGCGGCGCTCGACGATCTCCTCCAGGTCGTCGATGGGGCCGACGACGGGGACGCCGTGGAGGCGAAGGCCCCAGGTGTGGGGGTCGTCGTCGAGGAGGGCGACGGGGTTGAGGGGCAGGCGGGGGGCGCGGATGATCTCGCGAAGCAAGAGATCGCCGGGGTCGCCGGCGCCGACGATGAGCAGGGGCTTGGGGTCCTGAGACTGGGTGCGCGAGGACAGGGATTCGCGCAGCAGGCGCAGACCGGCGCGGGATCCGGTCAAGAAGAGGACGCTGAGCAAAAAGTCGAGGACGTAGACCGACCGAGGAAAGACCTCGGGGCGGATCAAGAAGAGGTGGAGGATGACGAAGAGGGCGGAGGCGATGGCCAGGGCGTGGGCGAGGGCGATGACGTCGTAGAGGCTGACGTAGCGCCACCAGCCGCGAAAGAGGCTGAGGACGCCAAAGACGAGGATTTTAAGGCCGATGGCCAACAGGGCGCCCTGGAGCAAAGGGGCGGCGAGTTCAGGGGGAATGGCGAAGTCGTAGCGGATCAAGAAGGCGCCGAAGTAGGCGGCACCAAAGATGAGCACGTGGAGTCCCACGAGGAGAACCCAGCGGATGGACGCAGGCCACGAGGTCATCGATGAGAGCCAGTGGCCGAGCCGGTGAGCGGCCATAAATAATCCCCCCGGTCGCCGGAGGCGACCTGATAAATGATCAAAGCAGACGCGCTCAGGGCGCCTGAACCGGCAGCAAAGCCGGTCAAAAACGGTGCAGATCAATCTAAGTGCGGTTGGGGAGGGGTCAATCTGCGCGCTCGACGCAGCGGTCGAGTTGGCGGCGAAGGGATCGCTCGTAGCGCGAGTCTTTGTGGCGTCGAAGAAGGCGGGCCAGATCTCGGCACTGGTGGTGGGCGGTGTAGAGGTCGGCCAGGGGGCGAGGATCGTCGTGGAGTCGCTCGATGCGGCGAAGCAGGCGCTGGGCGTCGTCGGTGTCGCCGTCGGCGACGGCGAGGTGGGCGCGGGCGCGCCAGCACAGGCGCTGGTGCGACGGTTCATAGGGGGGGACGCAGCCCCGCTCGACGGCCAGGGAAAAGAGGGTGTGCTCCATGTCGTCGAGGTCGTCGGTGATCGACGAGGGGAGGAGGCGATCGAGGACGTGGCGGGCGAGGCGCTCGGTGCCCAACCCGGAGGCGAAGGCGCGGGAGGCCAAGAGGATGGCCTCCGAGGGGCGGTCCTGGGCGATGGAGAGGTCGATGAGTTCCAGGAGGCCGGCGGGGCGCTGGCCGTCGGCGGTGGTGAGGTTGCGGTTGACGAGGGTGCGGGCGGAGAGGTCGGCCAAAAGGATCTGGTCGGTGGCGCGGTAGAGCTCGATGAGGAGTAGGTGGGCGTCGGGGTCGTCGCGGTCCAATTCGATGAGGGCCTGGGCGTAGTCGATGGCGGCGGAGTAAGAGTGGTTTTCGGCGAGGTGATCGGCGAAGCGCTGCTGCACCGAGGGGGCAGCATTGGCCAATGTTTGTGCGCGAAGGCCGGCGGTGGGCAGATCGGCGGGGAGGCGCGATTGAGCGCGGTTGTAGAAGCGGGAGGCGTGGGTGCGATCGGCGTCAAAGAGGTCGGCGTAGAGGTCGGCGGCGGCGTCGTGATCGCCGGAGGAGGCCAGGGAGGCGGCGTAGAGCAGTTGCTGTTGGGGGTGGGGGTGGAGTTCAAAGGCGTGGCGAGCGAGATCGAGGGCGCGGTCGAGGTCGCCGTCGCGGCGGGCCTGGATGCTGAGGGAGGCGAGACGCCTGGCGTCGGTGGGGTCGAGGGTGGCGATGGTGGTGGGGTCGTCGAAGGCGTCGACGCCGTCGGCGGGGTTGGTGGACAGCAGGGTGGCGCGGGTGGCGAAGAGGCCGAGGGTCAGCAGGGTGAGGGCGATGAGCCAGAGGCGCAGTTGGGGCCTGCTCAGGCGCAGGTAAAAGGCGTCTCGGCGCGGGTCGAGGCAGGCCTCGATGGCGATGAGGGCGGGGATGGCGAGGCCGAGGGCGGTGAAAGGAAAGTGGATCAGGGCGATAAGGCCCAGGAAGACGGTGACGGTGGCGGCGAAGGCGGGGCCGCGGCGGCCGGGGGAGCGAAAGAGATGGGGCAGGGTGATCCAGAGCGTCCAGGCGTAGGCAGCGAAGATGAGGAGGGCGCCCAGGGGACCCAGGGTCATGATCCACTCGCTGGGTTCGGCCTCGATGGTGGGGATGGTGGCGCCGCCGATATAAGTCCAGTCGAGATAGGGGCCGAGGGCGCGCTCGATGGAGCCGGCGCCGCTGCCGACGAAAGGAAAGTCGAGGGTTGCATTGAGGGCGGCTTGAGCCATGTGGATGCGCAGCTCAGCGCTGGTCTCGCCGCCGACGGTATCGGTGGCGGAGAGCTGGAGGCGTTCGGGGAGGATAAAACTGGCGATGAGGGCGGAAATAGTGGCCAATGCTGCACCGACGGTGAGGCGTCGACGGCGCTGATCGCCGTCGTTGGGCACCACCTGAAAAAGGAGGTAGAGGGTGAGAAGGAAGGCAGCGACGGCGAGGGCGATGAGGGCGCCGTCGCTGTTGTGGTGAGCGCAGAGGAAGACGGCGAGGGCGGCGCCACCGGCGCCGAGGGTGGTCTTGAGGGGGGAGCGTCGGCGATGGTCGATGGCGTAGGCGAGGGCGATGAGGGCCATGAGGCCATAGAAGGCGGCGGCGTGGTTGGTGCTGACGAAGGCCGACAAAGAGCGCGGGGGGAGTTGGGCCTCGTAGAGCCCCATGATGAGGTCGGTGCCGGAGATAGATTGAATGAGTCCGGCGATGGCGGTGAGGAGGCCGGTGATCAGGAGGAGGCCGAGCCACCGCCGGCGGCCCTTGCGGCGTCGGATGATCTGGGAGGCCAGCGCGCAGGTGGCAGCAAGGCAGGCCCATTTGAGTCCGGCCGTGGCGGTGGCGCGGGGGTCAAGGGAGAGGGGACGCCAGGCGTCAAAGGGGGCATCGACGATCAGGGACCAGGAGGTCTGGGCAGCGGCGTGGCCCGTGGGTTGGAGGAGAGCGACCAGGGCCGGGGGGAGGGGAAGGAGCTGAAAAACGCAGACGAGGGCGAGCAGGGAGAAGAGAAGGGAGGGAATAGAAAGGGGGATGGAGGGCGTTGGCGAGGAGCCGCGGGGCCTGAAATGGTGCCACCATAAGCCCATGAGGGCGAGGGCGGCGAGCGCGGCGGCAGCGGTGGCATGAACGGTGCCGACCAATAAGGGGCTTGCCATGAGGAGGATGGCGAGCAAAATTGTGGGGACCTCCCAACGCGTAACAGGGGCCATAGCAAACCCTTGGGCAAAGTCATTAAGGTGTGGGCAAGAAGAGACTACACATGTTGACGCCCCCGATTGGCAAGCCTAGGATCGCCGGTCGATCGGTGGCCGGGCAATAAAAGCGGCGGCAAAGCGTTTTTCATTCGAGTAGAAAATATGTCCGATCAGTTTAGTTATCCCGACAACTCATCGCCAGATATGGCGGGTGGTTCCGGAGAATCTCTGGGGGAACTGCTGGGCCGTTACTGGGCGTTGATCAAGCGCTTTTACTGGGTTTTGATCCTGACGTCGTTGGCGGGATTAGGGGTAGCTTATGTGTGGACGGATCAACAACCTCGGATCTTTCAGGCAAGTAGCAAGATCATCTTTCACGAAAACCAGCCCAATGTGCTGGGGAGTGAATTTGAGCAGGTGGAGTTTGTCGATCCCGGTGGGCGGTGGCAGTTTGAGGAGTTCTGGAATACGCAAAAAGAGGTGCTCAACTCGTCGTGGTTTGTGCGGCGGGTCGTAGAGCAGGAAGGGTTGGTCGACGATCCGCGTCTCTTTGGGGAGCCGGCGGAAGGGGAGTCGATGCCGTCGGAGGATGAGCGCAGACGACGAGCGGTGTCGGCGGTGCGGGGAGCGACGGAGTATTCGCTGCAGCGCAACAGTCGGGTGGCCAATATTGAGGTGAGGTTTGAGGATCCGGAGTTGGCCGCCCAGGTGGCCAATGGAGTGGCGGAGTCCTATGTGGACTATATTCAGGGCATGCAATCCGGTGGGATGGAGCAATTGTCGGAGTGGTTCGACGATTATGTGACGTCGCAGCGAGCGGAGCTGGACGCCGCCCATGGAGAGCTGCAGGAGTACCAGCAGGATCATAATATTTTGTCGCTGTCCTATGAGGATCGAAGTCAGATGACGCGGCAGGCGCTGGATTCGGTGAGCAATCGGCTGAGAGATGTGGAGGCGGAGCTCTATGGCGAGGAGGCGTTGCTCAACCAGATTCGGGAGATGGAAGACCAGCAAGACGATCTTCGGGCGCTGGCAGATCTGGTGGATAACCAGGCGTTGAGTGGGTTGCTGGATCGAGAGCGGGAACTGGAGCAGCAGCGGGCGCAGGTGAGGAGTCGTTACCTCGAAGATCATCCGCGGATGCAGGAGATCGATGGACAATTAGAGGTGGTGCGAGAGGGGATCGACGAGGAGATCGCCCGGATTCGCTCCAGCGTGGAGAATCGGGCGGCCGTGACGCGTCGCAATATGGAGAGTCTGGCCTCGGAGCGCGATCGGCTGACGGCGGAGGTGGCGGAGCTCAACGATATCGGGTTGGATTATAATCAGCTTCGAGACAGCACGGAGACGCTGCGCCAGCACTACGAAGCGGTATTGAGCCGGACCACGGAGCTCGATCTCAATGCGCTCTACGAGCATGAGATCATTCAGGTCTTGGAAGAAGCGGAGGCGCCGGGCGGCCCGGTGAGTCCGCAGGTGCCGTTGAATCTGGCGGTAGGTCTGTTGCTGGGGCTGGCGCTGGGAGCGGGAACGATGGTGTTTATCGACGCGCTGGACAATACGGTCAAGCGCCAGGAGCACGTGACGCGCTATACGAAGCGGCCGATTCTGGGGAGTCTGCCGACGGTCAATAAGTCAGCGCTCAAAGGGGTGGCGAGCTTTGGAGATTCGGCGTTGGATACGCTGACCCATACGGCGCCGCGAAGCTCGTTTGCCGAGGGGATCAAGACGCTGCGGACGAACCTGGTATTTATGTCGTCAGAGGAGAAGCCGCCCAAGGTGGTGTTGATGACGAGCCCGGGACCGGGAGAAGGCAAGACGCTGACGTCGATGAATATGGCGATCGCCTTTGCACAGTCGGGGGAGAAGACGGTGCTCGTCGATAGCGATATGCGTCGGCCGCGGATCCGCAAGGCGCTGGGGATGGACAAAGGCGTGGGGCTGTCGGATCTGATCACCGACAAAGCAACGATCGAAGAGGTAGTCAGGCCCAGTGGAATCGACGAGGGGCTGGATGTCATCACCTGTGGAACGGTGCCGCCGAATCCCTCGGAATTGTTGCACCGTGAACGGTTCAAGCAGGTGGTCGAGGAGCTACGTGAGCGCTACGACCGGGTGATCTTTGACTCGCCGCCGCTGGCGGCGGTAACGGATGCGCTGATCTTGAGCCACAGCGTGGATGCGGTGATGTTGATCCTGAGGTTTGGACAGACGCGTCAGGAGTTGTTGGGACGCTCGCTCGAGCAGTTGGAGGCCATTGGCGCTCCGCTGGTGGGAACGGTGCTCAACGACGTCGATCAGAGCAGTGGCTATGGCTACGCCTACTACTATCGCTACGACAATCCCCAGGCGGAGAAAGGTGCCGACGGGGATAAAAATGGCCGATCCGATGATGTGTTTTCGCCCTAATCCGGAGTATTAAGTAAATGAGGACAAATTAAATGAAATTCAAGATCACGCAGCAGTTGGCCTGTTCGCCGGAGAAGTACTGGGATCTGGTGGATAGCGAGGCCTTTATCGAGCATTTTGAGGAGCGGGCAGATACGGCGTTGAGCGTTGATAGGGAGGGAATCCACAAGCGTTTGACCTACACCTCTCGAGGGGAGTTGCCGGCGATCATGCAGAAGGCGCTGGGCATCGAGCGCATGGAGTATGAGGAGTACCACGATGTGGATCGAGAGAATCACCGAAATACCTGGGAGGTGGAGACGCCATTTATGACCGATCGGGTCAAGGCCTGGGGGACGACGCGGCTGGAAGCGACCGATGAGGGATGCCGACGGACCGTGGAGGGGACGGTGGAGATCAAGATGGCCGTGGTGGGCAAGAAGATGTCGGAGAAATTTGGTCAGCGATTGGAGATGGCCCATCGGGTTCGGGGTGAGGTCGTGGAGATTCTATTGGGTCAGTAAAGGCGCCTATGGAGAGCGAAGGCTATCAGTGCCGGCAGTGCTACGAGCGAAGTGAGGAGGGGGGAGCGTGCGAGCGGTGTGGGGCGAAAGAGAAGGTGGAATTAGGGGATGAAGGGGCCCGCGAGGCCTGGGTGGAAGAGCTATGCGAGCGGGCAATAAAATCCCGGGATAGAAAGGTCAAGTGGATGCGCCTGGGGGTCGTGGTTCTGGCGGCGCTCTTCTGGGGGAGCGGATTGTGGGTGGTGTCGGGGATGGGGGTATCGCCGGTGGCGTTGAGCTGGGGGGTGAAGATGATGTCAGTGGTGCTGCTGGGCGTGGGGTGGTGGGCAGCGCCACAGATCTATCATCGCCATATGGAAGGTGAGGCTGGTCGATCATTGAGACGGCTCGAAGACACCTGATCCGGACTAAAAGGCCCAGATTTGGGGGATGACGAGGACGGCGATAAGCAGAAAGAGGAGGTTGAGGGGAACGCCGATCTTGATGAAATCGGTGTATCGGTAGTTGCCAGCGGCGTAGATCATGACATTGGTGTGGTAGCCGACGGGGGAGGCGAAGCTTGCGGAGGCGGCGAAGGCGACGGCGATGACGAAGGGACGTGGGTCAACGCCGAGGACGGAAGCGGTAGTGATAGCCAGGGGGGTCATGAGGACGGCGGTGGCGTTGTTGGAGATGAGGTCGCTCATGAAGTTGGTGGTCAGGTAGAAGCCGGCGAGCATGATCAGAGGCCCGTGATCGCCGAGTGAGGAGACGAGAAAGCCGGCGAGAAGCGCGATAGCGCCGGTGTTTTCGAGGGCGATGCCGAGGGGGATAAAGCCGCCGAGGAGGAAGATGACCTGCCAGTCGATGGCCCTGTAGGCGTCGTCGATGTCCAGAGAATCGAGGAGAACGAGGGCCACGGCGGCGGCGACGGCGAGGGTCACGATGGGGGCGAGTCCGATGGCGGCGAAGAAGACCACGGCAGCCAGGAGGAGAAGGACGGGGATGAGGAGGTGCTCTTTGAATCGGGGCAGGGCGACCTCGGAGAGGACGATGACCCCCGTGAGCTGGCGAAGTTCGCGTAATTCAGAGCGGGTTGCTTCCATGAGGAGGATGTCGCCGCCGCGCAGTGGGGCGTCGATGAGGTTGTCGAAGATAAGGTGTCCAGCGCGACGGATGGCGAGGACAGTGCCGGGGTGATGAGAGGAAAAGTCACGGGTGGTGAGGGGGTTGATGGGGGTGGTGGCCTCGGGGGTGAGGATGATCTCAAAGAGTTCTGGTTCAGAGGGGTCTCGGGAGGATTGGCTCTCACCGTCGTGGAGGGCCAAGAGGTGGAGGCCGCTCGTGGCCTCGATGCGCCGGATCATAGCGGCGGAGGCGCAGACGCGAAGGCGGTCGCCCGGGGCAAGGGAGAGGGCGTCGATGGAGCCGGTAAAGAGGTGGCCTCCGCGAAGCAGGGCGAGGATCTCGATGGAGTCGTCGTCGAAGAGGCTCGAGATAGGATCACCGAGGCGAGGATGGTCGGGTGTGAGGCGAAGCTCGGTCTGATACTCGATGTCTTCTCGTCGGGGGGGGAAGTGGTCGGGATCGCTGCGATCGGGGAGTTGGGAAGGGGCAAAGAGGAGGAGGTAAGCGATTCCGGCGGCGCTAAAGATGAGGCCCAGCCGAGTCATCTCGAACATGGCGATGGGAGCAAGGCCCTGTTCGATGATGAGGCCGTTGACCACGAGGTTGGCGGAGGTACCGATGAGAGTGGTGGTGCCTCCAAACATGGCGGCAAAGGAGAGGGGGATGAGGATCTTGGTGGCGCTGATCTGGAGGGTGCGGCAAAGGCCGAGGACCACGGGGAGCATGATGGCGACGACGGCGACATTATTGATGAAGGCGGAGGTGATGGCAATGCCGATCATCATCACCAGGAGGGCGAGGCGAAAGTGGAAGCGAAACAGGTTGCCCAGCCAGCGGGTCATATGCTCCAGGGCACCGGTTTGGTGCAGCCCTTCGCTGAGGACGAACATGGCGGCAATGGTGACGGTGGCCTCGTTACCAAAGCCGCTGATGCCCTCGGCGGGCGTGATGATCCCGGAGAGGAGCAGGATGGCGAGGGCGAGCATGGAGACCAGGTCGACGCGGATCACCTCGGTGATAAAGAGGATCAGGGCGCCAAGGGTGACGGCCAAGACGATGGCGAGTTCGACGGTCATTGTGCGACCCTCGATCGGAGACGGATCGGATGGAGGTGGGGACGTAGGAGTCCCAAGCGCATGGGGGCTCAGTTTCTAGAAGATGGGTCCGATCAAGGAGCCACCAAACGAAAACAACTAAACTGGGGAGGGGCGTGAGGCGATGGGAAGATCAATCGAGGCAACTGCCGTCGATGCAGATCTCGGAGGGTTCGCAGTGGTCGTCGAGGGTGCAGTCGACGCATTGGCCCGGGCCCTGGGAGCAGACCTGGTCGGAGGGGCAATGGTGGTCGAGGGAGCAGGAGCCGTCGCCGTTGGAGTCGTCGGGGTTGGTGCATTGTTGGGAGGCGCCGTCGCACTCCTGGTCATCGGGGCAGTGGGAGTTGCTAAAGCACTGGACGCAGCTGTTGAAGAGGGGGTCGCAGACGTCGTCGCCGATGCAGTCGTCGTCGTCCTGGCAGGAGGTGTCGCCGCCGGGTGTGACGCACTGGCCGTCGTTGCAGAGTTGGTCGCCAGGGCAGTCGTCGCCGACAACGCAGTCATCGTCGTCGTTGTTGACGGGGGGGAGGCATTGACCGAAGTCGCAGATCATGGGGTCGGGGCAGTCCTCGACGGTGGTGCAACTGATGGAACCATCGGTGCATTCTTGATCGTCGTCATCGCAGATCTCGCCGGAGAAACAATCGGAGTGGTCGTCGCAACTGAGGGTGACGTCGTCGGAGGGGCTGACGCAGAGGTCGTCGTGGCAGCGCTCGTCGCTGGAGCAGTGGGAGTGGTCGTCGCAGGGGGTGGGGTCGTCGCTATTGTCGGGGTCGTCGGCGTTGGGGTCTTCGCCTTCGCAGAGGCCAGCTTCACAGGAGGCGTCGTCGCCGAAGCAGTCGGAGTCCTGGAGGCATTCGACGCAATTGCCGCTGTCGGGGTTGCAGACAAAACCGGAGGGGCAGTCGACGTCGTCGCAGAGGTCGGATTGCTGTTGGTTGGAGGGGGGGTCGTCGTCGGCGTCGTCGCCGCAGGCCGGGAGGGCCAGGACAAGGGCGATGGCGAAGAGGAAAATACGCATCTTAAAGCGGAGCTTAGGGGAAACGCTAATACCCCTCGATGATAGGGAAATGGGTTGTGGAATAACAGTAAAGTTCGAAGGGGGCCGCGTCAGCCGCCCCCTCAGGGTTAGCCCGGCGTGGCTCAGGTTAGCGCTTGAGGACGTCGGTCTGGGATTTGAGTTCATCGTGGATGCCGAAAGGGGATTTGATCGGTTGGGGTGAAAAGCTCAGGAGGTGATGCCCAGTTCGTCGGCCAGGGGGCGGGGGATAAAGAAGTGGTTGACGCTGATGGAGGGGTTGTGGCCGTCGGGGCGAGGATAGGGATAGATGGTGCGGGTACGGGTGCAGAAGTCGTCGACGCGGACGTAGCCGGCCATGCGGGCGCACTCGCTCCAGGCGGCGCGAAGCGGGGGGCCGAGTCGGGGTTCGGGGCGAGGGTGGGCGGGGCGCAGGCACTGGCCGGATTTTTCGTGAACGTATTTGAAGCCGGCGTGGTAGGTGTTGAAGGCGGTGGCCCGAAGATCGTCGATGGAGAGGGCATTTTCCTCGGTAAAGAGCAGCAGGATGCCTGCTTCGTGGTAGCCCTGGAAGACCTCGACCATGGTGTGGTCGTCCTGGTTGCGGACCTCGTGGAAGCCGTTGCCGACGAGCATGACGGCGCCGTGGGGATCGAGGTTGGCGTCGTGGAGGGCGTCGAGGAGGCGCTGGGGGTCGCCGATGTCGGCGCGGCGGACAAAGAGCATATTCTGGGGGAGGCGGCCGGCGTCTTGTTCTTTGCGGGCGGCGTCGATGGCGGGGTCTTCGAGATCGGCGCCGACGTAGCGGATCTGGGCTTCGCCATCGTTGTTGAAGCGCTGGCGGGTGGCTTCGCCGCGGCCGATGGCATGTTCGATGAAGACGTCGAAGTCGACGTCGAAGCGATCGCAGAAGTCGTCGAGGGCGCGGTTGGCCTGGCGGAAGGTCTTTCGGTTGGCGTCCTGGCTGGCGCCGACGTTTTCGCCGCGACGCACCCAGACCTGGCTGGAGCCCTGGCGGAGGATGCGTGAAGCGGCCTTCATGTAGGGATGGTAGGTCTGGATGATGCCGAAGGGGCCGGGGCCGCGCTTAAAGCCGCGGGCGCCGAGGGCGGTGACGGTGGTCTGCTCGCCGGGGAGGCGGAGCCAGCCGGCGGCGCTGAGGATCTGGAGGGCGCGGCGCCGAAGGTTGGGGTGATGGGGAAGCCAGGCGGTGGTGTCGACGGTCTGGCCGGCGCTGAGATCTTTGGTCAACTCGGCGGCCCGTAAAGAGAGGACCAGGGGAACGAGGAGGTAGCCAATGCAGACCTGGGAGAGGGAGGGAACCCAGTGGGTGCTCAAGGTCGGTGGTTTGACGTCGATATAGGCCTGAAGACGGGTGAGCATGGAGCCCAGGGCGTCGAGATCGTCGTCGGCGACGGGATCATCTTCGAGCAGGGGTTGCCAGACGGCGGTGGCAGGGATGGGCTCGTCGCCGGACTTGATGGGGATGTGTTTGAAGAGCTCTCGGACCCGGGGGTGGCCGGCGATGCGAAAGCGTTGGTCGTAGGTCTCGATAAAGCCGCGGGAGAGCAGAAAGTGGAGGTCAATGGCCAGTTGCTCGTCGTCCAGGCGCTGGCCATCGACGACGCAAGATCGGGGGTCGATGGCCTCGCCGCGAAGGAGGCGATCCGTGAGGCCCAGGGCGCGGTGGGTACCCAGGATATGGCGGGTCAGCCAAAGATCGGTGGGGGCGGTGATGGCGGAGGTACGTAGCATCTGGCGGGCGACGCGGGTGCCTCGACGGAGGTTGTCGGCTTGTTCCTCGTCGATATCGAGGTCGTCGATGGCGGAGCGCCAGGTCTCGATGAGTTCGAGGAGAAAAGCGGCGTCGCTAAAGAGGAGCGGGATGGTGTCGCGAAATTCCTCAAAGGTCTGGCGCTGGAAATAGGGATAGCCGGCGCTGGTGAGGCCCGTGCGGCGCGTGACCAGGTTCGCCAATTGGTCGACCAGCGGTGAGTCATTGGCGTCGGCGATGTCGAGTAATGTGGAGCTTAGATCATTCATGGGGCCATGATCGGGGTTCAGAGGGCGATTGGCAATAGGGGGGCGAAAACTTTGGACGAAAATAGTGGAAGTGGCGAAAGGTGGGGGCGATGTCGCACCCTCGGTGCGACAGTTGGGCGATATATGGGGTCAGATATCCCAGTCGATGGAGGGAGGCGAAAGGGCGATGGCATTGTCGAGAGCCCAAAGGAGAGATGGAGGGGCGTCGAGCTCGTCGGTGATGGAGAGGGCGGTGGCGGGGGCGACGCCGAAGAGGAGCCGGGTGAGGGCGCCGACGCCACATTGGAGGGTGGGCAACTGGCGCAAATGCCCGTGGGAGGCGGACGATGTCGCACCCAGGGTGAGGTGGTAGGCGCCGGTGGTACCGGTCCAGGTGGCGTTGTCGGGAAGGAAGTTGGCGATGGGGTCGTGGAGGTCGAGGTTGAAGGCGAGATCGTCGGCCAGGGGAAAGGCAAGGCGGTGGAGGGTGCGGGGGAGGTCGCAGATGCGGAGTTGCCAGAAGGAGAGGGAGCGAGAGCCGAGGGGGAAGTCGGAGCGTTCGGTGAGGAGGTGGTGGGCGATGGGTTGGTCGAGGAGGTCCTGGAGGGGGAGTCCCGGGGGTTCGATGAGTCGAAGGCGGCGGATCTGGTCGCTGAGGGAGTGGATAAGTGAGAGAAGTTCCAGGCATTGCTCGTAGGTCTGGTAGGCGAGCCACTTGAGGAAGTAGGGGCCGGGACCGTGTTGGTCGTTGTCGCCGTGGAGCCAGAGGTGGTGGGTGAGGTGGCCGTCGTCGTCGGTAAAGCCGAGGCCGAAGGAGTGGGGGTGAAAGAGGATGTCGGAGTGGGTGGATCGGGGGTCGGTGAGGGTGGCGGCGCCGTGGCGGGTGAGGCGGTGGCGGCGGTTTTTGTGGACTCGTCGCCAGTCGTCGGCGTCGAGGCGGATGGGCGTGTTTTGCAGAGGGGGGACGGTCAGTTGGGAGGGGGTGATGTGATAGAGGCGCTCCGAGGTGCCGGTGCCAAAGCCCAGGCGGTCGTAAAAGCCCTGCTCGAAGATGCCGAGGCCGGCGATGGCGAAGGGCTGGTGGTCGTAGGCTTTGGCGATGGCGTGGGCGGTCAGGCGAGAGGCCAGGCCCTGTTGGCGGGCGATGTGGCCGGTGGTGACGGAGGGGATGGAGCAGAGGTCGAGATGGGTTTGGCGGTGGCGGATCTGGCCGTAGGTGGTGGCGACATAGCACTCCGGGTGGCCGTCGATGTCGGCGACCCATCCGGTGGTGTGGTCGGCAAAGAGGCGCAGGGCGGGCAGGGTTTTGTCGTCGTTGAGCCAGCCCACTTCGCGCCAGATGCGGGCGAGGTCGTCGAAGTCGGCGTCGATGTCGAAGGGACGAGGGTTCATGGGCTTTAGTAGGGCGATAACTGGGGCGTGCGTCAAGGCGCGATGGTTGGGTCGCGGCGTTGATTGTAAGGGCGTCGACGATCCGTCATGATGTGAGGAACTGTACAGAGCTGAGATCGCTGACCGAGGTGGAGGCCTGGATGATGAATGGATCGAGAAAGCGTGGGTTGGGAGCCTGGATCGTGTGCGTGGCGATCGTCGGGTTGATGGCCATTGTCGGCGCCTGTGCGGAGGGTGATCTGGAGGAGGAGTCCAGTAATCAGAGCGCAAATAACCAGAGCGCAAATAACCAGAGCTCAAATAACGATGATGATCCCAATAATCAGGAACCCAATAACGGCAATGGTGGTGGGGATACGAATAACCAGG
>CAYQBU010000104.1:0-13898 GCA_964415785.1 uncultured Bradymonadales bacterium | reverse complement strand
GGGGTCGGACTGGTTGTTGGGGTCGGACTGGTTGTTGGGGTCGGACTGGTTGTTGGGGTCGGACTGGTTGTTGGGGTCGGCTTCGCCATTATCCTCGACGACGAAGAGTCCCTCCATGCCCTCTTCGCGATGGAGAGGCACGCTGCAGTAGTAAAAGAACTCGCCGACCTCGTCGGCCGTGAAGGTCACGGTTTCGCAATCTCCCTCGTCGATGATCGACGTGGCGACGTCCAACTCATCGATGACGAAATCATGGGTCCCACCGGTGACGCAGAAGTCAACCTGGACGACCTGGTCGAGTTCGACGGTGATGGTGGGGTTGGGCTCTTCACCACCATCGACGTAGTACTCGCGGGCGTCGCCATCGATGGCGAGTGTAATATCGGCCTCTTCGGCGCCATTATTGGAGGCCGGTTCATCATCGTCGCCGCAGGCCAACTGGGTGGCGAGTCCAAGAATCAAAAGGGCGGAGAGCAAGTTCGAGGTCAGCAAGCGTGGATACGTCACGTCATCTACTCCATTTACGGGAAGGTCACTAATTTTGTCCCCCCGGACAAGACTGGCGTGCAACAGCAGTTAAGGAATAAGCAGGGGCTCAAAAAGGTCAACCTAGGAAAAATAGTGCGGCGAGAGGACGAGGATCATCATATTGGCGCCGGCGTGGAAGACGGTGGGGGCGATGATGGAGCCCGTGTGGCGCTTGAGACGACCGAAGATCAGAGAGGGAAAGAAGACGGCGAGGCGGCCGGGGTTGAAGCTTCCTCCGATGGGGATGAGGAAGTGGCCGAGGGCGAAACAGGCGCTGGTGGCCCAGTTGGCGTAGGAAAAGCCCAGAAGGGTTGGGGGCGACTCCAGGTCGCTATTGGGGCCGTGGAAGAGGTCGCCCAGGCGGGTCTGGAGGTAGCCGCGGTAAAAGTACTCCTCGGGTAGGGCGATGAGCAGCAGATGGGTCAGCCCCCAGAGGAGGAGCCACCAGTGATCGCGCTTCCACTGGAGGAGGGAGTCCTCCTCAGGTTCGACGGCTGTGCCGCCGATGAAGATAGGGGTTGAGGCGTCCAGCGAGGAGAGGTCTAGAGAGAGGGTTTGAGGAGCGGAGAGGGCGGGGTCGACGTCCAGGGGGAGCGCTAGAGAGGCGTGACCGGAACGCGAGGAGGAGAGGTTGAGCGACCAAGAAGAGGCCAGTCCGTCGTCGGTATTGGCGTCGAGGGCAGTGGTGGACAGGCTCTGGGTGGTGGTCCAACGCCAGGGGCGATCCAGAGTAGATTTGAGGGTCGTAGATTCAACGGAGGAAGGAGGTACCCAGTGGAGATAGAGGTGCTGGTTGTGTGCGCGGATCTGGAGGCCCGGCGTGGAGGCGTCGACGATGCGCGGGGCGTCCAGGTCGGTGGACCATTGGCGAAGGTGGTCGCTATGAAAATGGGCCTGCTTATCTTCAATCTCGGTTTCCCAGGTGTGAAAACCGACGGCGAAGATCGGAAAGATGAGGATCGTGGCCAGAAGTCCCAGACCGATATGGCGAAGGGGGATGGACTGCAGATCGATTCCGAAGCGGTTGAGGTCTTCGCCGCGGCGGGTCAGCCAGACGTAGGGGAGTCCGATGAAGACCAGGGCCGCCAGGAGCAATAACCAGTCGTTGAGCACGGGAACGACAGAGGCCGCCGCAGTGAGGCCAGCGAGGCCCAGGAGCATGATGGCGAAGAGGCTTGCGGGCTCCTTCCACGAGGGCGGGTTGTCGTCGGGAGCGCTCATCGGCGGTTACCGGTCGAGGGTCTTAATGGGACGAAAGGAGCGGACAGTGCGCACCGTCCGACTGAGGAATTCATCGTTGTCGCTGGAGATGTCCAGGGTGCCCAGAGGAGCTTCGGCCTGCCAGATCACCTCGTCATCGTCGGTGTCGATGGCCACCAGAAGCGGTGGGTCGTCGTCGCGGCGAAGGAGGAGGAGAAGCAGGCCGTCGTTGGTGGCATGGATCACGGGATCGACGTCTCCGACGCGGTAGATGGCGCGGGGCTCGCCGGTAGAGGCGCGCAGGCTGAGGAGGTGGTCACCGGTGCGCAGGATGAGGCGGTCGGTGTCGGCGTCGACGAAGGGGCGGCGCCGCGATGGAAATTCGGAGAGTTCGGCTTCCCACAGAGGCGATAGAGTGGCTACATCCCAGGCGGCGAGGGTTGGGGAGCCCTCGTCGGGGACGACGAAGACGCGGCGTTCGTCGCTGGCGTAGTACCCGGCGGTGCCGATGGGGCGCGCTACGCCGCGGTGGCGCATCTCGGCGCCGGAAAAGGGGTAGCGACGGGTGATGCCCTCGCGATCCATGGAGATGAGGGCCCCGTCGTGGCCAAAGAGGTCGAGGCCGGCCCAGAAATCGACGGCTTGGTCGAGGGTGCTCTCGCCGTCGTCGACACGAGCGCAGAGGATTTGCGTATGCTCGATCCAGCGCGTGGAGGCGCAGATGAGGGCATCGTCGACAGAGGTCAGGGCCGTGCCCCGGTATTCGGCGGCAAATTGCTCGGCCTGGTCGTCTCGCTCCATGAGGTGATGCCAGGCGGTTTCTCCCTGATCATCGAAGAGGATGATGCGCAGATCAGATCGGCGTCGCTCTTCATCGATGGGGACCTCGTAGGCGATGGCTCGATGGCCGTCCTCGAGGTCGATGACGCCTTCGGGCTGGCATCCAAAGAGAGAGCGCGGAGTGGCGGCGTCGTCAAAGGGCCATTGCTCGACGACGTCGTCATGGGGTTCGAAGTAGTGGTGACAGGCCTCGAATTGCTCGGAGGCGTCGGTCTCCAACTCCATGGAACGCCCGGGCTCGTCGAAGAGATCGACGATGGGGATGTCGAGGGCGTCGAGATCGTCGAGGTCATGGGTGGTGAGCTCGGCGTCGTCGTCCTGGATCTCCTCGTCGGCCGGCGGCGCAGGCTCGGGATCGTCGTCACAGGCCGCAAGAGCAAAGGCGGCGACGGTGAGCAATGGGATTAAGAGGGGTCTGTAGTCCATGATTGAATCGTGGTGTGGGGATCGTCTAGCCAGTCGCGAAAAATGGGGTTCTTGGTCAGGCAGCGGCGGTCTCCGAATAGGATCAATTTCTTTTTAGCGCGGGTCAACGTGACATTGAAACGCCGGCGGTCAGAGAGGAAGTCGCCGGGGTGGTCGGTTTTGACGAGGCTAAAGAGGATGACGTCTTTTTCGCGGCCTTGAAAGCGCTCAACGGTGTCGATCATCGGCGGGGTGTCGCTCCATTGGTCGGCGGCCAAGCGGCGAAGGAGGTGAACTTGAGCGCGAAAGGGAGAGATGATGCCGATGGAGAGGTCGGAAAGCCCGGCGAGTTGAAAGGCGGTGTCGATGAGGGCGCGGGCTTCGTCGGGGTTGGTGCGGCCGATCTCCTGGCCCTCGATATGGGAGAAGACGACGGGCGATGAGCTCTGGAGAGGCGGAAGGGGGGCGTCGATGGATGAGGCATCGATGGCGTGGTCTTCGACGGAGGGGTGAGCGGTGAGTGCGTCGTCATAGAAGGTGAGTGCCGGAAAGGCCATGATGGCGCGGTTCATGCGATATTGGGTGGTGAGCATGACCGGGGGGTAGTGGTCGGCGAGGCGTTCGAAGAGACTTCGGTCGAGGCCGGCGACCCCGATGCGCTGGAGGTCGGCGCCATCATCGAGGTCCTCCCCCAGAAAGGCGGAGAGGGCGCGCTCCGATTTAATGATGGGCGGCAGTTGGCGGTGATCGCCGACGAGGACGAAGCGCTCAGCGCGGATGATGGGCGCCAGCGCCATGGGCTCGCTGAGCTGACTGGCCTCGTCGATAAGGGCGATGTCGAAGGGGGGCTGGGATTGCTGGCCCGCGAAGTGGCGGGTCACGGGGTGGCTCAGGGCTCGGTGGGTGGTGGCGGCGACGATCTGGACGTCGGCCAGGCGCTCGTCGAGTCCATTGAGCGAATTGGTTTTTTTGCCGAGGTCGTCGGAGAAATGGTCGGTGGCGTCGAGGCCGGCGTCCTCGATGGCCCGGCGAAGCTCCGGGGATCGGTTGGCGATCCCCAGTCTCAACAACGGGGGGGGCTCGACGTCGAAGCGCTGGGCGACCTCGACGATCTTCAGGAGCATATTGTCGACGGCGGTATTGGTGAGCGCCGAGAGGAGAATACGCTTTCCCTGTTGAGCGAATAAGAGGGCGAGATGGGCGATGACGGTGGTCTTGCCCGTGCCCGGGGGCCCCTGAATGAGGGTTGCTGGCTGCGATCGGAGGGCGGTCTCGACGGCCCGGCGTTGAGAGTCATTGAGGGCAGCGAGGCGGGTTTGGGTAGACTGGGAAAGGTCGGCGAGGAGAGCAGACTCCGATTGCTCGGAGGGCTCTGGTTGATCGCCGAGGACGGCGCGCAGCAGGGGCAGAGGGGCGTTGGCGACGAGGTGGTAGAGGGCCTGGTGAGCGGCGCGATAGCCGATGCGGGCCGGGGTCTTGTCAGCGATCCAGTCGCCCTGGAGGAGTCCATTGCTCAACTCTGCGGAGCGGAGGCGAAGCGTCAGGCTCTGGGGGCCGTCGATGTCGAGGACGGTGGCCTTGATGATGGGCTGGATATCGCTCTGGCGCCGGTGGAGAAGTATGCGATCGCCGGGGCGAAATATATGGAGTCCCTGACCGCGAAGCGTTGCCCGTTGGCTGCCGACCTCGCCGGAGAGGGAGAGGCCAGGAGCGGCGCGCCCGTCGGCGACGCGGGTGTTCTCACGAGAGGGGTCAAAGATGGCCCCCAGTTGAGCGTATTCCTCCCAGCGCTCGCGTTCGATGAGGGTAGAGAGGTGGCGGTGATAGCTCTTGGCGAGGGTAGCTAGAGGATCGTCGACGCCGCGCCATCGGTCGGCGTTTTGGGCGCCTTCGCCGAGTCCCAGGACCGCCGTCTGAGCTCGGCAGCGGTCGCGGCGAAAGCGGCAGGCGTTGTCTCGGCAGAGCGATGGGTGGTCGTTGAAGGCCGGTGCGAAGGCGTCGACGCCGGGGTCGACGAAGCCTCGAAAGCGGGTGACCAATTGGTTGCGGCTGTCCAGGAGGTTTTGCTCATCGCCATCGTCGAGGGCGACGGGCTTTAAGGTGCCCTGTTTCGAGTAGAGGAGGTGGCCGGAGAGGTTGAGTCGATATTCGTCGGCCAGGGCTCGCCAGAGAAGGCCGTAGCCCTGAACCTGGTCGGCGTGGTCGTGCCAGGGCTTTCCGCTCTTGAGCTCGATGATGTCCAGGCCCTGGTCGTCGCTGGTGACCAGGTCTGCCCGGCCCTCGAGCCCAAAGCGCGAGGAAAAGCGGGTGACCTCGGCCTGGTCGCCGGAGCGATGGGCCGTGCCCTGTTGAATATGGAGGAAGTGGCGGCGGGCGTCCTCGACGAGGTCGTTTAATTGGTGGTCGTCGACGCCGGCGGCGAGGAGGTCGAGGCGGCGAGGAGGCAATTCGGCCTCCAGGGCTTCTTCAAAGCTCATCTCCGGGGCTTCGGTGAGGGCTTCAAGGAAGGCGTGAACGAGGCCTCCGAAGGGGAGGTGATAGCTGATGGAGCCGGGATCGCGAAGATCGACGAGGATGCGCGAGGGGCAGCGGCCAGCCTTCTGGACGTTCGAGATGGTGACTGGCCAATGTCGCTCCAGGACGGCCAGGGTGTCGGGGCCAGCGCTGAGGAAATTTCGGCCGTCCGAGGTCTGAATCTCCCGGGGGGCTTCTAGCGAGAGGCTCGCGCCATCCCAGATGCGGGCGAGGCCGGCAAAGAGCGATGGGTTTTGACGACGGTAGAGAAAGAAGCCGATGGGCTCGTCGCGATCGCGGGTCATGAAGTGAAAGCGAAGCCCCTTGCCGCGCTGGGGATGGTCGAAGATCTCGGGGTGTTGGACCCGGCCGCGCTCGATGGCGTGGTCGGCGGTGGAGCTAGAGGACGACGGAGTGGGTTGTTCAAAGGAGAGCCCGGCGAGCCACTCGTCGATGGTCTGGGGCCGCTTCTTCGGGGAGGGATCGAGGCCGCGGTTGAGGGTGGCGATGGCGTAGGCCGGCAGGGTCTCGAAGTTGGGCCGACGGCGTCCCGCTTCGTCCAGAGAGAGGCCGAGGGCGACGAGAAGTCGGGTCAGCCCATAGATGTCGGTCGAAGGGGTGGGGGTCGGTGTCTCGACGGTCATCTCGGGGGCGATCCAGGGGTTCGCCGGCAGAGATTCCGCGGCCCAGGTACCAAAGTCAGTGGCACGCAGGGTGTGGGCGTTGGGATCGAAGAAGGTATTCCAGGGCGCCAGGTGGGCGTGAACCATCTGATGGCGGTGAGCATCGCGCAGCGATAGGGCGAGGGGAGTGATGGCGTCGACGGCGCGGCTCCAGGTGGGGCGAGGAGGGGGCTCCAGGTCCAGGCGCTGGCCGTCGGGAAGGGCGGCGGCAAGCCAGGTGTCGTCGCCGTCGCGCCACCAATGAGTGGGCGTCGACAGGTGAGGCGAGGAGGCCTGTCCGGCGCGAGAGATCGCCACGCCGAGGCGAAGCAGGCCGCCGGGACGAGAGAGGCGTCGAAGCCGCATCCGCTCGGAGTCGCCGTGGTACCAGATGGGGCCGAGGGGACACTCGGCATCCGGTTCACTTTCGATAGACGGTGTGGGCGGCGGGGAGGTAGAGGTCATGAGTGTGGATCTTGTCGAGAATCGTAAGCAGTAGCGCCCCCCCTCGCTAACACTGGAGCGGTGCGAGAGTCGAGGGATCTCGTTGACCACAGGGATCGAAGGTTTTACTACTCGTGGGGCGAATGAAAGCAGCACCCGACGAAATATGAGACAAGGAGAGCAGTATGAGCGATGGGGCAGAGATCGAAGGTGTCGAGGGGAGCCCCAGAGCGGTGTTCGTGGCCCGAGATGGCGATGAGGTGCTTCGCCGTTATTTGAGTCGCATGGAGATGATGCGTCGCGAGGGGCTGGAAGTGGAGGTGTTTGCGGCGCCGGGAAGAGGGCTCCAGGAGTTGGAGGCCCGGGGCTATGCCACGCAGCCAATACCCGTGGGTAAAGCTTATAATGCGGCGGGGATGCTGGGGGCCTATGTAATGATTCAGGCCCACCTGATCGAGACGGGGCCACTGATGGTCCACGCCTTCGGTCACCGCGTCGCCTGGTTGACGGCCTTTGCCTCCAAACAGGTGGGCGGTCCGGCGACCTTTGTGACACTCGATTACCACTGGCTGGAAGAGGACCCCTGGAAATTGCCCCTGGGACCGCTGGGAGCATTGGGGGTTCCCGGCTGGTTGGAGGGAGCGGAAGAGGGGCTCAACCGGGTCACGGGAATGCCCTATCGCCAGTGGATGAAGCGCTGGTATCGGTGGCTGTCGGGGGCCGTGGATCGCTATATCGTGAGCACGGAGTTCGATTTTCAGTTGGTGCAGGACCTGGAGATCGTGGAGTCTGAACAGTTGGAGATTTCCATCGGCGGGGCGGGGGTGGATCTGGAGACCTATCAATTGCCGGAACAGGGCGATCCAATGCGAGAAGAGGCCCGAGAGGAGTTGGGGCTGCCCTCGCGCTGGCGTCAGGTGGTGGGGATGGTGGGCCCGCTAACGCGTCGCCACGGAGCGGATTGCCTCCTGGAGGCGATCGAGGTGCTGAGCGCAAGTGAGCCCGCCGTGGGATGGCTGATCGCCACCCGTGGAGAGGTCGCATCGGGGCAGATGCGAAGACTCAGGCCCTGGATCGACAAAGGGGTGGTGCAGGTGATCGACGGAGAAATGCCGTCGGCGCTTCCCTATCGAGCGATGGATGTGCTCGCCTGGATGGGGCAGGCGTCGACGCCTCACGATGGGTTAATGGAAGCGGCGGCGCTGTGCGTGCCCACCGTGGGCTACGACACGCCAGGGGCGCGCTCAGTGGTCCAGAATGGGACGACGGGACAGTTGGTCTACGAGGGCCAGCGAAGCTCGCTGATCGCGACCCTGGAACAGATGTTGAGAGATCCGGCGGGGCTAGACGATATGGGCTGGAGGGCACGCTCTCTGGCAGGGAACCACTTTAGCCGACGGGCCGTCGATGACCAGATGGTGCGTATGTACGACCGGATCTTGGACGCCAAAATCGCCGAAATCGAATAGCGCGATGGCGGTGATCAATCGAATGAGAAGGTGACCAAATCCTGGGGGGCCTCCAGGATCTTTTCCTGGATATTATTGGCGTCTTTGCGGGCACGGATCTCGAGGGGAAAGTCGCTGTCGGCGACCTCCACTTGGAGGGGACTCATGCCCTCAGTGGCGCCGGCGACGAGGACGCGCTGGGCAGGGGGATCGGTGTGGATCTCGATGATATAGGTCTGGTCCTCGGTTTCCGCGGCGGCCTCGGTGGGCTGTTCCTGAGCCATGGCGGGATCGCCGGAGTCGTGGAAGATGAGGAAGTAGGAGGCGATGGCGATAACGGCGAGGGCGGCGATGGAGATGAGGGCGGCGACTTGCAGGGATTGCTCATCGTCCTCGTCGTCCAGTGGGCCGGGGCCAGATGAGGATTTGGCCCGGGTCTCATTGGCGGTGAGGATGCGGTCTCGGTGGGAAGCGCTGGGGACCTCGTCGGCGATGGTGGGATCGAGCTCGTCGTCTGCGTCGTCCTGATCGTCCTTGGGGCCGGCAGCAGAGGATTGTTCGCCCGGTTTGGAGTTCGAGGAGGCGGGTTGGTCCTCGTCGTAGTAGTCGCCGAAGTCGGTGCCTTCTTCAAAGAGGGGGTCGTCTCTGTCGGAGCTTCCGTCGAGGCGCTCACCGTCGGAGAGAGCGCGGACCTGGTCCGGATCCTTTCCGAAAAGTTCTTCCTCGGCGTCCGATTCATTCTGGCCGGGGGTGGTCTTTCGCTTTACGGTGGGTGCGTTGAATTCGGCCTGGTTGGCGTGGAAGGCGTCCAGAGCTGTACCGGCGTGTTCGAAGCGAGCAGAGATCTCCTTGTCGAGGAGCAGGGAGAGGTAGGCGCGCAGTCCGTCGCTGGCCGGAACGTCGTCGGGCAGCTCGAAGACCTCGTCACTGACCTGACGACCAATGAGGGCGATGCGGTCATTTTCATCGAGGGCTGGCTCTCCCTGGAGGGCTTCCAGGGCGACGAGCCCGATGCCAAAGAGGTCGGTGGCCGGTAGAATGCGCTGGTCGTTGATCACCTCCGGGGCCGTATAGCGGATCACGCGGCGCGAAAGGTTTTGCTGATCGAAAGCGTCCTCGCCGGAGGACCATTCGTAGAAACGCCAAATTTGAAAGTCGACGAGCTTGATCAGAGGAGAGTCGCCGTCGAGATCGTGGACGAAGATCTTGGTGGGACGGATTAGGCCGTGGGCCAATTGAGCTTTGTGGGCGCTGCGGAGCGCCCGCAGGAGGTGCTCGATAAGGATGAGGGACTGGCCGACGTTGAGGGTGCCAAATTCGGCGAGGTAGTCCTTGAGGCTCTGTCCCTTGGCCCAGCGAGACACGAGGTAGGGAATCTCGCGGGCCATGCCGTGATCGATGGGAGTGAGCAGCCCAGGGGCGCTCATGCCATTGAGTTCCCGAGCGTGGGAGGTAAAACGCTCATATTGGGCCGGCCCATCTTCGCTGATGGGAAAGAAGCGAAGGGCCACGGGCCGGTCGTTGAGCCGATCCGTGGCGCGGTAAATATCGCCCCACCGGCCCTCATGGACCAAAAAGTCGAGGTGATACCGATTTTCAATGACATCGCCACTGGAGAAGACGCCGATCAATGACATAGGAAGTCCGGGTGCACTGCTTTGAAAATACGTTGCCGATCAAGGCGAGCGTAACAAGCAGTAGCAAGGGGGACAAGAAACTTAGTTTAAATTGATCGCCGAAGATCTCCAGGATGATCCAAGATCAGTCGGGCGTAATGCGATAGAGGCCGCCGTCGCCGCGATCGGTGGCCACAAGAATATCGCCGTTGGGATCCTCGCGGACGTCGCGGATTCGACCGATGCGCTGAAGGAGGAGTTCCTCTTCGTGGAGGACCTCCTCGTCGTCAAAGGTCACGCGTCGGATGCGCTCGGAGCGGAGGCCTCCGGCGAGCAGGTTACCTTCCCAGTGCTGGAAGCGATCGGTGGTGATGAGGGCGAGGCCCGAGGGGGCGTGGGTGGGGAGGAATTCATAGAAGGGATCCTCGATGCCCTCCATGCTGCGCGCTTCCATGTCCGGGAAGGGCTCTTGGTCGGCGTAATTGAGCCCCTGGGTGACGGTGGGCCAGCCGTAGTTGAGGCCCGGCTCCAATCGATGGAGAAGATCGCCGCCGCGAGGTCCGTGTTCGGTGGCCCAGACGGTGTCATCATCGGCGACTACGATGCCCTGGATATTTCGGTTGCCGTAGGTCCAGATCTCGTCGAGGACGTCGTCGTCATCGACGAAGGGGTTGTCGTCGGGGACGTCGCCGTCTTCGGTAAGCCGAAGGACGGAACCGGCGTGGTCGTCGGTGTCCTGAGCGCGAGGCGGGTCGGCTCCGCGATCACCGACGGTCAATAGCAGGGTGCCATCGGAGAGCCAGGCGACACGCGATCCGTAGTGGCGCCCCGGTTCGGAGTAGCGATCCTGGGCGAAGAGCTCTTCTAGGTTTTCCAGGGAGGGGCCATCGTCGTCGAATTCTGCGCGGGCCAGGGCGGTGGTGGTGTCGGAGCCGCCCTCTTCCTGGCGGGAGTAGGTCAGGTAGATGGTCTGATTGTCCTCGAAGTCGGGGTGAAGGACGACGTCCAACAGGCCACCCTGGTTGGTGGCATGGACGTCGGGGACGCCATCGACGTCGGTGATCTCTCCATCGTCGATGAGCTTGAGGGCCCCGCCGCGTTCGGTGACCAGGTGGCGCCCATCGGGCAGGGGGGCCACCGCCCAGGGGTGGTCGAGGGGATGAGCGATACGAGTGACCTCGATGGTGGGGTACTCGGTGCTCTCGGTGAAGTGCTTGTCGTCGCCATTGGCGTTGGAGTTGTCGTTATCCTCGGAGACGTTGGCCTCCGGGTCGGGCTCATCGGTCTCGGAGTTGCAGCCCATCAGAGGGGCGGAGGCGACGAGCAATGATGAGAGAGCGAGGATAAACAGAGGTGGGGTAGAGCGCATGGCATCAACTTCAGAGCAAATAGGCGAACAATAGTACTGCACAAGCCAGATCATCAGTCGTCGAAAAAACGTAGACGCTCAGGTCGGGATGGCAAGTGCGACCGCCATATCGTTAACGCCGGGGGGCGGGAAGCCAGATGAGGTGCTGGGATTGAAGGAGTCGCATCAGGGGTTCTTCGAGGGAAAAGTGGAACCAGTCCTCCAGGGGTTGGTCGGCGTCCAGGGCGTCGAGAATGGTGGCGATGGAGTCGTCTTCGATGATCAGTCGAAGATCGCCGTCGACGAGGCATGCGGCGACGGCAACGGGGCCGTCGGCGTCAAGGGGTTGCTCGGTAATGGAGCGAAGGAGGTCGGCGTCAAAGGTGTGGCGACGGAGGGTGCGGTTGGGGCGCAAGGTGCCGTTGAGGTCGCGAAGGTCGGCGGGGTGGGCGGGGAGCGCTCCAAAGTGGAGGGCTTCTCGGTCGCGGCGGGGCTCGTCGTTGGCCATGGCTTCAAAGCGAGTCAGATCGGTGTGAATCGGGGCCTCGAGGTCGTCGGCGATGGTGGCGAAGCGTCGCGCGAGACGGCCCGGTTTGTCGAAGTGAGCATGGAGAATAAATTGGCGTGTGGTGGCCAGGGGATCGTCGATGGCCTCGGCGGTGGCGGGCATGGCGTCCTGAAGGCCTTGAAAGACCTGGCCGATGGCGGCGTCGGCGAAGACCTGCTGGTCGATAAATCGGTAGCCAAAGGCCAGGAAGCCGTCGGCGATCTCGTCGGGGAAGCGGGGGGCGACCTGGGAGAAGGCCTGACAGGTGCGGGCGAATTGGTCCAGTCCGGCGCCGACCTGGTCGGTGTCGTCCAGGAGTTGGTGGCAGAGCCGGGCGCATTGCTCGAGTTGAGGCATGAGGATTTCTTCCGCCCGCTGGCCGTCGTCGCCTTCGGGGTCGAGCCACTCCAAAGCCAGGAGGACGCGGTAGCCCAGATCCTGGAGTTGACTGCGCGTGCGACGGGCGAAGAATTGTTCGGTGTCCAGGTCGATCTCACCGCTCACGAGCTGATGAAGGGTGTCGGCGACGTTGTGTTGAAGCGCGGAGAGGCGCGAAAAGTAGTCGACGCCGTCGACCAAAAAGGTCTCCACCCAGTGGCCGAAGCTCCAGGCGGTGACGCGATTCCAGTGGGCGCGCATGTAGCCGATGGCGTCGCTGGAGGCGTCGAGCCGGGGGCGAGGGGTGTGCACGCGGCGCCCCTGGCGGATCTCGTTGACGATGGCCTCCCATTCTTCGTCGAGGTGATCCCAGGCGCCCTGGATATGCTCGATGGCCTGGTCGCGACGTGCGTCGATTTGGTCGGCGTCGAGCTCCCAAAAAGGTCGGGCCGCTGCCTGGCAGTCCAGGCAGTGGTGGCGGTGCAGGACCTGGTCGAGGTGCTGGAGACAGCGGGGGCGATAAATTTCGTCGAGATGATACCAGTGGAGGACGGGCACCAACTCGTTGAGGCGGGCGCTAATATAGAACTCGAAGCGACTCATGTCGGGATGCCAGAAAAAGCGCGAGGAGCCGTGGAGCAATTCGTGGGCACGCCACTTGCGGCGATGGTTTGGATTGAAGGCCGGAAAGGGGGCGTCCTGGAAGAACGAAAAGTATTTGGGCTCTGCCAACACGCCGTCGGCCCAGGCGGGGACGGTGCCGCCGTCCCAGACCTTGACTTCCGGTTCCAGGGCGGGGGGCATGGGGAGGCGTCGGCGGAGCTCGTGGTGGTAGAAGGCGCGGCCGTGGGCGGCGGCCATGAGGGTGGCGCGGGCAGTCAGATGCGTGGCGCTCAGATCAATGGCCGGGGCGCCCATTTGTTCGGCGAGGGAGGCAAAACCGGAGGGAGCCGGTTCGCGAGAGGCCTCGGCCAGGGCCTGGGCCAGGGCGTCCGGGGAGGGCAGCCACTGGCGCGGCGGTTGGTGAGAGGCCAGAGAAGGGGCGTCGGGGAGGGATAGAGCCAAGTGCATAAGGGAAACCCTTCGTTATTCGCGGACCGGACGGTCTTGGGGGATGAAAATTCGTTCGCGATCAATGGAGATATTGCGGGCACCTCGTCCCTGCCTCTGGGTGCGCAGGGTGGTGGAGGTACCCGGCTCGCCGCGGATAAGCTCGACGACCTCGTCGGAGGTCATGGAGGAGACGTCCGTGCCGTCGACGGAGACGATGAGGTCGTCTTCGCGGAGGCCGGCCTGGGCTGCCGGGGAGTCGCCTTGAAGACTCTGGACGCGAGCGCCGCCATCGGAGCTCTCCAGGGAGGCCCCGATGCCCTGGACGTAGATGCCCGTGGGGTCGTCGCCGACGGGCTCGAGCTCCACGTCCAACTGGAGTTGTCCGTCGGAGGGGATGGCGAGGCCGCCGATGATCTCGGTTTGATAGAGGTTGTGGCGAATGCGCACAGTGGCCAGGCCAGAGGGCAACTCGTCGAGCTCGTAATCGCCAAACTCATCGCTGCGAGTATAAGGAGGCTGGCGGCCGGGCAGGGGGTGCATGAAGGTGAGGTGGGCGTTGGAGACCGCTTCGCCGGTGTCGGCATCGGTGATCTGGCCGCGGAGGGTGGAGCCGCCTTCCATCTGGAGGGTGATGGGGCCGTGCTCGTCGCCGGCCTGAAGGCGAATGACCTGGGAGCTGACGGGAGGGCTGCCATCCTGCCAGGCGACCAGTCGGTAGCGCCCGCTCCGCAGTGGTCCGAATTCAAAGGCGCCCTCGGGGTCGTTGATGCGCTCTCGTGGCATGTGGTTGCGGGCAAAATGTTCGGGGTTGTCCATCTCCATGGAGCGAAGGCCGAGGCGGTATTGTTGTACGGGGTTGCCCTGGGCGTCGACGACGCGTCCGCGGATGATGCCGCCGGGGGCGATCTCGAATTC
>CAYQBU010000103.1:0-13921 GCA_964415785.1 uncultured Bradymonadales bacterium | reverse complement strand
GGAGGCCCAGGATGTGGAGGGGGCGACGGCCCTGGGCGCGCTGGGAGGTCCAGTAGAAATAACAGATAGAGACGGTGGCGCCAAAGAAAATGGGGAGATCGATAAAGAGGACCTCGTACCATCCCTGCTGGATGCGGATCAGCGTCGCCAGAGGCATCAGGAGGGCGAGGATGACCATCAGGACGTAGGCCAGGTTGCCGGTGAGGTGGTAGAAGGCCTCGATCTTGACGGAGAGGGGCTGGTTGCTGCGAAAGACCGAGGGGAGCAATTTCAGGGCGGTTTGGAGAGCGCCCTTGGCCCAGCGGTGCTGCTGGCTCTTGAAGGCGGTCATGGAGACGGGCAATTCGCTGGGGACGGTGAGGTCCTTGAGATAGCGAAAGGACCAGCCCTTGAGCTGAGCGCGGTAAGAGAGGTCCAGATCTTCGGTGAGGGTGTCGTGCTCCCAGCCGCCGGCGTCGTCGATCGCCTCGCGCCGCCAGATGCCGGCGGTGCCGTTGAAGTTGAAGAAGCGGCCCGAGCGGTGACGGGCGGTGTGTTCGAGGATGAAGTGGCCGTCGAGGAGCACGGCCTGAGCGCGGGTCAACAGGCTGTAATCGCGGTTGATATAGCTCCACCGGGCCTGGACCATGCCGATGGAGTGGTCGACGAAATGGTGGATGGTCTGGCGAAGAAAATCGGGTTGGGGGATGAAATCGGCATCAAAAATGGCAACGAAGTCACCACTGGCGCTGCGCAGGCCCTCGGCGAGGGCGCCGGCCTTGAAGCCCTGGCGGTTTTGGCGGTGCAAAAGGACGATGTCGACGCCCTGGTCTCGCCAGTGCTGGACGCGCTGTTGGGCGCGCTCGGTGGTGTCGTCGGTGGAGTCGTCGAGGACCTGAATCTGAAGCCTGTCGCGGGGGTAATCCAGAGCGCAGGCGGCGTCGATGAGGCGCTCGACGACGTAGCGCTCATTGAAGATGGGGAGTTGGACGGTGACCGTTGGGAGGTCGTGGTCGCCAAAGTAGCCGTCGGGCGTCGGATCGTCCTGAGAGTGGGTCTGGAAGAGGCGCACGATGATATAGCGGTGGGTGCCGTAGACGGACAGCAGCAGGAGGGTCAAGAAATAGGCGGCGATCACGATGATCTGCCACAAAGCGTAGTCGTCGAATACGGCCATAGAGCGAGCGCAGAAGAAGGGAAAGGACTGCTGGCGTACGGGGTGACCCCTGTCGCATAGCAGACAGCCACGGGCAATGACCAGTTTCACGATCGCTTTGGTGGTGGCTGAACCGAGAGGTCACCTCTTAGATCGAATCTGTGGAGGGATTTATTCATCGCCAGGAGGATCAGAGATGAAAAAGGGAAAAAAAGGGAGGGTCGATGGGGCCCCGAGGGAGCGACATGAGGGCGGATTATGGGGAGATGATCGTCGATGGCAGGGGGGGGTTGAGGGCCGATGGGAAAGCGCAAGAAAGTGGGGATCGAGCGATGCGAAGCTTGAAATAGGCAAGAGAGAAGCGGTAGGCTTTCGGGGGCAAAGGAACGTCTGGCCACGAGAGGTCGGATGGAAGCTTTTTTCGGTCTGGAGGCATCGGTGAGCGAGGGTGAGAAGAGCGGCGAAAGGGGTGAGCAAGAGGCTCCCAAAAAGGGTATGAATCATCGCTTTCGGGCACCCGTGTCGTCGACGGTCGATGGACCGGCCTACGTGCCGGATGACGACGATGACGATGCGGTCAATGAAGTGGCGAAGCGATTTCGCTCCGGGCCGCGGCTGGGTGGAGCGGTGGTCAGCGAGGCGGAGAGCCTGGATGCTCAGATGGGTGAGGATGACGACGATGACGATGGTCCCGATGCGGGGTCATTGTTGGCGGCGTTGGACAGCAGCCCCGAAGATGTAGGAGCGGGCGATACGGCGGCGAAGTTGACGAAGTTGGGCGAGATCTCGTCGGCGTCGGCGCAGACGGATCGGGTCGAAGAGCCCCCTTCGATGGCCGATACGCAGCGCGAATCCGTGGAGACGATCCCGACGGTCAATATCGAGCCCATCGACGAGAACGAGGAATCGGCCGAGGAGCGGCCGGTGGTCTGTCCGTCGTGCCATGCCGAAAATCCGGCGGGGATGAGTTTTTGCGTCCAATGTGGAGGGTCACTGGAGGGCGGAGGGCGATCGGAATCGGCCGGTGAGGGAGGATTGGGCAAAGCAGACTCCATGGTGGAACGCGATCCGCCACCGCCGTCGGAGGCCGCTCAGAAACAAAACCCCTGGGATGTCGAGCTGGTGTCGATCAATGAAGACGGCAGCGACGGCAAGGCCGTCAGCCTCAAGTATCTGGAGACGACGGTGGGCCGCGATGGGGATAGTCGCTTTCCCACCGATGCCTTTTTGAGTCCCAAGCACGCCCGGTTCCATATCGAGGAGGGCGAGCTCTATATCGAGGATCTCTACAGCCTCAATGGAACCTTCATCAAGTTGAGGGAAGAGACGCGATTGACGCCCGGGGATACGATCCTGATGGGACGTCAGGTGCTTCGCTTTGAGCGCTTTGAGCAGTCGATTACGCCGAAGACGAAGAGCTCCGACGGCACCCGATACATGGGCAGTCCGGCCCCTGGAGGTAGCTTTAAGGTCCTTCAGATCGGCATTGGAGGGGTGGTTCAAAATGTGTATTGCCTGCCCGATTCGGGGGCTGTCTTGGGTCGGGAGAAGGGAGATATTGTCTTTCCCCACGATAAATTCATGTCTGGCCGCCACGCTCAGATCTACACTGGTGACGATGGGCAGTGCTATCTGGTGGACTTGAATTCGTCGAATGGAACGTGGATCAAGATCTGGGAAAAGACGAAGCTCAAGGGTGGGGACTACCTATTTATGGGACAACAATTATTTCGGGTGGAGATCGAGTAGAGCAGCTGGCCCGCGGTGGGGGAGCATCGAGGCGCAGGCAGAGGGGAGGACAATAGAGATCAATCAATTGCGATGATGGATAGAAGTGGGTGAGCGATGACGAAGTCAGAGTTGATCGAGCAAATAGCGGATCGGATCGATGTGCCGAAGACACGGGCGGATACGATCGTCAATGCCGTCTTTGAGGCGATGAAGGGCGCGTTGAGAGACGATGATCGCATTGAGCTGCGCGGCTTTGGGAGCTTTTCGATACGGGAGTACGACGGGCGGATGGGTCGCAACCCGAGGACGGGAGAGAAGGTGAGGGTGCCCCCGAAGAAGTCGGTGCATTTTAAGGTGGGCAAGGAATTGAAGAATCGGGTGGATACGCTCAACGAGTGAGCGCAACCCCCGGGTTAAAGACCGGGGAGCCCCGGGAAACTGGGCAGGCATTGGCCAAATTGGCAGTCATTGGTGTCCGGGCAGTCGGCGTCGGTGCTGCACGATGGAGGAGGCAGGGGGAGGCAGGCGCCGGCGACGCAGGAGAGGCCAAAGCCGCAGTCGGTGTCCGATTGACAGCCATCGGGGACCTGGCAGCTATTGTCGATGCACTCGGTGCCGGGAAGAAAGCAGTCGCTATCGTTGGAACACTCCAGGGGCGGAATGCAGGTATTGGAGGAGCAGCTCCAGGCGTCGGGGCATTGGTCGGCAGAGGTGCATTGGACAGGGACGCAGTTGCCCAGATCGCAGCGCTGGCCGTCGGGGCAATCGAGGTCCTGGGAACAGGTGGAGGCGTCGGGGATACACTCGCCATTGGAGCAGGAGTGGTCGTCGGGGCAGGTGATGCCATCGCAGGGGTTGCCGATTTCGCAGATGAAGTCGTTGCAGACCTCGCCCTGTTGGCAATCGTCGTTGTCGAGGCAGTCGCCGACGAAGTAGCAGGCGCCGCTGAGGCAGATTTCGGCGGGGCCGCAATCGCTATCGAAGGCGCATCCCTCGATGGGAAGGCATTGGCCTTCGGAGCAGACTTCGTCGCTCAGGCAATCGGCATCGACGTTGCACTGGGGGCCGCCGGGGGTGCACTGGCCGTCGAGGCATTGCTGGCCGACGGGGCAATCGAGATCGTCGAAGCATTGGGGAGGAGCCGGTTCGCAGGAGCCGTCGGTAGTGCAGATTTGTTGGGGTGGGCAGTCATTATTGGAGGAGCACTCGGGAGGGGGAGGAGCGCATTGCTCGTCGATGCAGAGTTCGTCGCCAGGGCAGTCGGCGTCCATGACGCACTCCGGAGGGGGAGGAGCGCATTGGCCGTCGGAGCAGACGTCGTCGCCGGGGCAGTCGTCGTTGGAAAAGCATTGGGGTTGGGGGCGCTGGCACTCTCCGTTGACGCACTGGCCGCCCTCGGGGCAGTCGTCGTCGGAGGAGCATTGGGGTTGGGGGCGCTGGCACTCTCCGTTGACGCACTGGCCGCCCTCGGGGCAGTCGTCGTCGGAGGAGCAGGCAGTATCGGGCACACAGACGCCGTCGACGCATCGGATATCACCGACGCAGTCGTCGTCGGAGGTGCACATAAAGAGGTGTTCGCATTGGCCGTTGAGGCAGTCCTGATCGGGAGGGCAGTCCTCGAAGTCTTCGCACTCGGGGAGGACGCACTCTCCATCGATGCACATCTGGGGTTCTTCACAATCGGCACTTTGTCGGCAGCCGTCGTCGATGGGGACACAGCTCTGGGTGTGGGGATCGCAGTGCTGATCGTCGGGGCAGGCGATGGCGTCGCAGGGGTCCTGATCCTGGTCGTCGGAGAGGCAACGATCGTCGATGCAGGACTGGTCGGGGTCGCATTCGGCATCGGAGATGCACCCATCATCCAGGGATGTACGGCCGCAACTGGAGAAGAGCAGCAGGGCGGTCATCAACAGGCCGAGGCCGATATAGAGGGGGCGAGAAAGAGGCATGGGAAACCCGGCTTGGGAGTGGCGAGGTGAGCTCGCCCAAATAGAGGAATCGACTCGAATAGAGGAATCGACTCGCATTAAATAGTGTTTATAAGTGGTAGCATAGTGCGGGAAGACCATCAAATTTGAAGGATGATCCGATGAGTGAAGAAGAGAACGTGGAAGCGACGATCGAGGAGAAGGCCCGAGAGCTACGGGAGAGGGTCGATATTGGCGCGTTGGGCACGGTGGGCGAAGGGGGTCACCCCTATACGTCCCTGGTGGAAGTGGTGGTCGATGAACAGGGGGACTTCTGGATGTTGCTCAGCGATCTGGCGGTGCACAGTGAGAACCTCAAGCGCGACGGACGGGCCTCGCTATTGCTCCACGATCCGGAGAGTGGCGAGGAGGATGGGCGGCGCCTGGCGACGGTGCGGGCGACCTTTGTCGGTGAGGTGGAGAGAATCGATGAGCCCGGTCAGAAGCGGAGGGAGCGCTATCTGGAAGCCCATCCGGAAGCGGAGCAGTGGATGGGATTTTCCGATTTTTCGATGTACCGGTTGAAGGTGGAAAAGACGCGGGTGGTGGCGGGTTTTGGGAGGATCGGATGGATCGAGTCCGGCGAGCAGTAGGAGGATGGAATTTGCGCCGGAGTACGGGATGTACTATGGACGGGCGATGGATTAAGGAGCTTCCGGAGTGCCCATGGCGTCCGGAAACGAGACCACTTTATCGAGCGTGGATGCGATGAGAGACGAAATCATTAAGGGAATCGCCGTTGGGTTGGGGTTGATCTTGCTGGTGGTGGCCGCCGGATTTGGGGTGGGCAGTTGCTACGCCGGTGGCGATTATTCGGTGGATACGCCCGAAGAGCGCGCCGCCAGCGTTGACGAGCAAGAGAGCCCGTCTCAGCCAGTCATGGCGCGTCAGGGATGAGCGCCAATGGGGTGAAGCGATGAATCGCATCACGGTGGCCGCCCTGGTGGCGGCAGTGGTATGGCTGAGGGGTGGGGTTATGGTGACGGTGCGCCCTCCGGGGTGATCCGGTCGCTGGTCAATTGGCAATTTTAAGGCAAGGCAGTTCAGAATGGGTGAGGGTCAATGGACGCTCTACGTGCTCCGATGTGCGGACGGCAGTTTGTATACGGGGATCACCACCGATGTGGAGCGGCGGCTCGAGGAGCATAATGGGTCGGCCAAGGGCGCGCGCTACACGCGCAGTCGACGGCCCGTGGAGTTGGAGGCGGCCTGGGGATGCGAGGACCACTCCCAGGCGGCGAAGGCGGAGTACGCGTTTAAGTCCCTTCGACGCCGCGAGAAACTCAAAAGATTAGATGCGGCGACGGTGCAGGAAGCGGTGGGGTGGAACTGAGGACCCGGGCTTAGTCGCGGTCGCTTTCTTCTTCGAGGATCACGGCGTCGACGACGTCGTCGGAGATCTCCGGATCGCGGCGAAGACGCATGCGGGCGACGGCGCGGCTAATGTGGGGCCATTTGTGAAAAAATAGGGTGACGATAATACTGATCGCCAGAAGTATGATTTCAGAGGTGCTCAGCATCATGGGCGTGGGCCCCTTTGCTTGGGAAAAGATCGCCGGCCAGAGGGTAAGGGCAAATGGCGGCAGTGCCAAGTCTTTTGGAGACCCGTAGTTGTGCGCTCGATGATTGGGCCCTCGGATCGCCAGTAATATTTTGGACAAAAGAGGAGATGAGCCATGGATACGGTGGTCATAATGGTTTTGCTGGCCGGCGGAAGTCTGGCGTTCTGGTATTATATGTGGTCGACCCAGAAAGAGGCCTGGGAGCAAGCAGCGAAATCTCTGGGCCTGGAGTTGGCCAATAGCGGTCTGCTGGGGACGTTGAGTATCACCGGGACCCTCAAGGGGAGGTCCGTGTCGGTGCGCCAGATAGTTAAGGGGGGCTCGAGTAGGCGGAGGCGAAGTCGAAAGCGCTATTTTACGGAGATAGAGATCGGGCTCAAGGAGGGGGATTGGAGAAGTGTGAAATTAAAGGCGAAGGGGTTGGGGGGGAAGGTGGCGACCTTTTTTGGGGGCCAGGACATTGAGACGGGAGATGCAACGTTTGACAAGGATTTCCGCGTTCAGGGGAGCATAAGTGACCAGTTCCGCGAGGCCGTACGCCAGGGAGGGGTCAAGGATCTGATGGGGATGATCCGGGCGCGAACGGAGCATTTTGAGGTGGAGAGCGGAACGCTCATGGTCCGCCACCGAGGACGCTGCAAAAATAGTCGGGAGTTGGAGTCCATGGTCGCTCAGGGGGTGGAGTGGAGCGAGGGATTGGACCAGGCGCTGGGCGGGGAGTCGAAGAGGATCGATGAGCAGCCGGGGCTTGGCGAATCGGAGCAGTTGGACGGTGTGTTTAGCGCTCCGGGAGCGGCGTCGGTGGAGTCGTCGCCGGGAGGCGGGGGACGCCAGCAACAAGGCGATCAGTGGGGTTCCGGAGGAGGGGGCGGCGGGATCAGTGCTCCCGGGGCGTCGTCGGTGGAATCCGGCGGAAATGCGAGCGATGGAAGCTGGTAGTGCTGCCCGCTGTACAGGGGTTGGAGACCGGACTATCATGACTCATTCAGGGCGATTAACCCTCCCCGTCAAAGTGGGCAACCCATGGATCAGAATCGTCAGGTGGTAGAGGAGCTCTTCGAGCGGATCGCCAGGAGTAAGAGTGAGGAGGCCTATCGGGCCTATCGCGACCAGCTCTATGGCCTGGGAACGGAAGTAGTGGAGCAGGTGCGCGACTATTTGCAGCATCGCCACCACCGCTGCCGGATGGCGGCGGCGACGAATCTGGGGCGGCTGGGCGATGAGGAGGCGGTGCCGCAATTGGTGGAGCTGCTCAATGATCCCCAGGCGAAGGTGCGCGAGATGGCGCTATTTGCGCTGGGGATACTCGGCGATCAATCGGTGACGGAGCCCGTGCTCAAGGCGCTAAGAGACTACGACGCAGACGTTCGCTATCGGGCATTGGTGGCGCTGGGGGATTTGAATTATGGGCGCTTAGAAGAGGTGCTGCTTCGCTGCATGAGCGATGATTCCTACGGGGTGCGAGAGCAGGCGATGTCGCAGCTCAAGGCGGTGGGCACGCCCCGGTGCTTGCCGGTGGTGCTGCGGGCGCTTCTGGAGCGGGAGTCCGATATGCAGCGGGGAGCAGAGGAGATCCTGGATCGGCTGGTGCCGCGCCTGACCCATGAGCATTACCAGCGGGCGCGCCAGCGGCTGACGGCACGGGAGCGACGGCTGATCCTCAATTATATGGAGTCGCGAAAACTTCAAGAGGTCTACGGCACGCTCTACAAGCACCTGCAGTTGACCTCTGGGGCAGAGGTGGAGTCGCGGGGACTCGACAAATACGGGCGGCTGCTGACCAGTGAGGAGGAGGCGCCCTTTGTGATGCGGGCCTATGAGCGCGACGAGGTGGTGGGGACACTGGTGGACCATTTCCGCGACGAGACGCGGGATAAGAGCGTTCTTCTGGTGGGTGACGCCGGGGTGGGCAAGACGGCGGTGGTCCACCAGATGGTTCGGGAACTCAGCGAAGAGGAGGATGAGCCCTGGACCATTCTGGAGACCAATACGAGCGAGCTGATCAGCGGGACGCGCTACCTGGGCGATTGGGAGACGAAGCTCAAGGAGATGGCAGAGGCGATCCTGGAGCACGACAAGGTGGTCATCTATATGACCAACCCCAACGATCTTCTGGGGGCGGGGGCCCATTCGAAGAGCGACGAGAATTTCGCCGATTTCTTCAAGCCCTATTTGCAGCGCGGACAGCTTCGGATTATCGCCGAATGCACGGACGACGAGCTCAAGGGAGGGCTGAATCGCGATCCGGGGTTTTTGCGCCTATTTCGCCAGATCACGGTGCCGAAGATGGACGCAGAGCAGACCCTGAAGGTGCTGCAGAAGTCGGTGGCCGATATGGAGGTGCGGGGAGGGCGAAGCGTGGAGGCGTCGGAGGCCTGTCTGGAGCAGGTGCGCGATTTTGCGGAGAGCTTTATGACCCGCAGTCACGCCCCGGGTCGGGCCTGCGATCTCCTGGAGGCGCTGGTGGATTATTCGCTTCGCCAGGAGGAAGACAACGAGGTGCTGTGGCTACAGAGCGAGGACATCCCCCGGTGTTTGGCGGAGGAGACGGGGATCAGTCTGGATCTATTGGACGATACGATCCCCTTGGATCTGGAGGAGACGCAGCGCTGGTTTTGTGAGCGCTTGATCGATCAGGACCACGCCGTGGACGCGATCTGCGATCGCTTGGCGTTGATCAAGACGGGGTTTGGCGATCCGGAAAAACCGCTGGGGGTCTACTTTCTGGTGGGCCCCACGGGGGTGGGAAAGACTTATTTTACGAAGCTGATCGCCCGGCGGCTCTTCGGCGACGACGATCGGATGGTGCGCTTTGACCTGAGTGAATATCAGGGCCGCTTTGCGGTGGAAAAGCTCATCGGGTCGCCGCACGACAAGGATCGGGAGGGGTTGTTGACGGAAGCGGTGAAAAACCAGCCCTTTTCAGTGCTACTCTTTGATGAATTCGAGAAGGCCGATCCCCAGATCTTCAACCTCTTTTTGCAGATCTTGGACGAGGGGAGGCTGACCGATGCTCGGGGTGAGACCACCGACTTTCGCCAGACGCTGATCTTTTTGACGAGCAATCTGGGGGCGTCGAAGACGAGTATTCAGCCCCTTGGGTTCGGGGCCGATGGCGCCCAGGTGAGCAGCCATATTGAGTCGAAGCTCGACGAGTTCTTTGCCCCCGAGTTTTTGAATCGCCTCGACGATGTGCTGGTCTTTGATCCGCTGACGCCGTCGGCGATGAAGCGTCTGGTAGAGATCGAGCTGGAGCGCGCCTTCGAGCGTCGGGGCTTTAAGCGCCGCGATCTGGAGGTGACGGTGAGCGCCGAGGTCTGTGCCTGGCTCGAGGAGCGGGGCTTTAGCCAGCGCTTCGGGGCCAGAAAGCTCAAGCGCACCATCGAGCAGACGGTGTTGACGGCGATCAGCCGGGCCCTGTTGGCAGAAGTGGGCCCCCATGACGGCAAGGCGATCGAGGTGGACCTTGTGGAGGGAGAGTTGGTCGTCGACATCCGGGAGGTGGTCGAGGAGCCAACGCCGGCGCTTCCCCGGGAGCCAAGACATCGCACGAGGCTAGAGTCTTCGTAGCATCAAGAGTTATTGCATAGGACGTAAATGATGAAGGAAATGGAGGTGTTGAATCGGTTTTGTGAGGAGCGGGAGCTGCCGTGGGGGGCGAAGCGTCGGGCGCAGATGGGGTCTTATCTGGAGCTGCTGATGCGATTTAATGAGGCCATGAATCTGATCGGCCCCATGAGTCGCCAGGAGGTGGTGGAGACGCTGCTGATGGACAGCCTGGTGGTGGCGGCGGCTCGGCGGCCTCGGGGCCCGATGCTGGATGTGGGCACAGGGGCGGGATTGCCGGGGATACCCCTGAAGATCGCGTTTCCGGAGTGTCCGATCACCCTGGTGGAGCCGCGCCAGAAGCGATCGACCTTTCTAAAGATCGCCAGCCACCGTCTGGGGTTGGAAGAGGTCAAGGTTCGCCGCTGTCGCATCGAAGAGGTAGAGGCCGACGGCAGCTACGATCTGGTGGTGTCGAAGGCCTTTGAAGCGCCGGTGAAGTGGCTGCGTCGAGGACAGCCCTATTGCGGGCCTGCTGGGGCGGTGGTGTGCATGGGGCGGCGAAGCGATGAAGCGGCGCTCCGAGAGCAAGCCCAGGAGCTAGGCATGGAGCTCGTCGGCGAGGCCCAGGGCCGCGGCGAGGGCGAGCGTCGACGGGTGTGCTACGCGTGGACGCCCGGCGAGGCCTCCTGAGGTGAAGGACCCACCGGGCGTGGAACGCAGAAATTAGGGCGAAGAGGAGAGGGGCCACAGCGATTTGAGGTGGCGACGCAGATGGCGTTTTTTCTCCAGGAGGGTCATGGCGGTGTCCAATGCTCGCTGAAGGTGGTGGTGGCTGCCCGGTGGGAGCCAGTCGGAGAGCTGAGCGGGCGATTTTTGGAGGACCACTGACTGGCGGGTAAAAGCACTGAGGCGGTGGGCGCCCAGGGGATCGGGGCAGCCCTGTGAACCAGTGGCCAGCGGTGGGGTCTGTGGAGGGAGAAAGTGAAGGATGTGGTTGATGCTGACGGCGGGAGTAGAGGCAAAGTCGGCCAGTTGGTGGGCGATCTCCGGTTGGTTGGTGAAGATGGAGAGGGCGCTGGCCTGATCGGCGAGGCGGCAGCGCTCCAGGGCGTCGGCCGGGGCCTGGATCGAAGAGATGGCAACCACGGGGCCCGGGGCGCTTTCTCGCCAAATGCGCATGGACTCGTCGACCTGGGTAAGGACGGTGGGGGTATAGTAGTAGCCCCTGGAGCGGCCGTGGGGGTGGCCGCCAGCGACCAGTCGGGCGCCGGAGTCGGTGGCGTCATCGACCAGGTCCTGGATGGCGTTGACCTCGCTTTGTTCAAAAAGGGGTCCCACGCCGGGCAGGGGGGCATCGTCGGCGGCGGAGGCTCGAAGGGTGCCGATGGCCTCGACGACGTGGTCGACGAAGGCGTCGTGGATCGCATTTTGGATGTAGATGCGTCGCAGGCTTCGCAGGCGTCGGCCGGCGCCCCCACAGGCGGCGTCGACGGCGGCGTGGGCGGCCTGCTCCAGATCGGCGTCGGCGAGCACCAGGAGGAGATCATCGGTGGGCCAGCGACCGACGATGGGGATCATGCGCTCGCCCTGGCGTCGAGCGATGCGCCGGGTGTTCATGGCCGAGGAGTAGGAGGCAATGGCGTCGGCGCGGTCGGCGAGGGCGTCGACGAGGCGACGCTCTCCACAGACGGTCTGCCACAGATCGTCGGCGACGCCGGCCTGGTGGGCCAGTTGACCCAGGTATTGGGTGGTCAACGGGGCGTGGTGGTTGCCGACGACGATGGCGGCGTTGCCGCTCATCAGGGCGGCGGCGGCGGGGGCGAGGGTGGAGTAGAGGGGAGCAAATCCATTGGCGATGATGAGGACCACTCCTCGTGGGGTGCGAGAGGTGCGAGAGGAGGGTCGGGGTCGCAGTGGAGTATGCTGGGCGGGTCCGAGGTGGGCCGGGGCGTGGCGGAGTTGATGGGTGATGTCGTCGAGGGTGTGCATCAACTCGCGGCGGGCCTCGAGGCCATTTTTACCGGTCTCACGAGATACCTGGTCCAGGATCTCAGTGCGATGGGAGAGAATGTGGTCGAAGAGCTTGTGGACCCGCTCGATGCGGGCCTCCAGCAGGCGGCGTTGCCAGGCGCGCTGGGCGTCGGTGGCGCGCTCGATGATCGCCGTGGCCCGGTGCGGCGAGATGAGGGGCACTTTGTCGATCAGCGATCGGTTGTCGGGATCGAGTGAGGGCAGGGTCGGTGGGGCGTTTTCGGCGGGGACGTCGAGGCAGACGTCGCTGTGGATCGGGGGTGACGCAGGGGATTGCAAAGAGCCGGTGGTCATAAGATTTCCTGGAGCATAGAAGTTGGAGATGAAGTCCCGACTTCGATACTTCCCAGGGACACCAGACGGCGCGATAGATTTTCTATCATTGGTGGGCCAGAGTATAAGCGCCGAGGTGATTATGACAAGGAGGACCAGACGATGGATTGGAGAGCAGGGGAACAGGCGGCGTTAGAAGGGGTTTTCGGGGAGCCGATCGGCGATCGCCGTCGGTTGAGCGGTGGCTGTGTCGGCGATGTGTGGTGGGTGCAGAGCGCGGGCGGTCAGCAGGTGGTGGTCAAGCGGGGAGGTCGTGCGTTGGACAAAGAGGGACGGATGTTGGAGTACCTGGCGGAGGTGGGCGGGGTGGCGGTGCCCGAGGTGTTTCATCAGGCGCCGGAGTTGCTGGTCATGGAGTACGTAGAGGCCGACGGACGGCGGTCACCTCGGGGGGAAGAGGAAGTGGCGGAGGCCCTGCTGGCGCTTCACTCCGTGGGGGCGAAAGCCCATGGGTTTGAGGAGGATACGCTGATCGGGGGGCTGGCCTTGAGCAATGAGTGGATGGCCGATTGGCGACGTTTCTTCGGGGAGCAGCGGCTCCTGGACATGGGGCTTCGGGCGATGGAGGCAGGTCAGATGGGCAAGTCGCTGATGAAGCGGGTGGAGGCGGTGGTCGACGATCTGGAGGAGCTGATCGAAGAGCCCCAGGAGCCGGGGCTTCTCCACGGCGATATATGGTCGGGAAATCTCCTCTTTCATCAGGGGCGGCTTGCGGCCCTGATCGATCCGGCGATTTACTACGGCGATCCAGAGATCGAGCTGGCCTTCATCGGGCTCTTCAATACGTTGGGAGAAGCGTTTTACGAGCGCTATGGCGCGGATCGGCCCATCGACGAGGGGTTCTTTGAGGTGCGGCGCGACGTCTATAATCTATTTCCATTGCTGGTTCATATTCGCCTCTTTGGGGGCAGCTATGTGGGCCAATGCCAGTCTACATTGAGCCGGATCGGCTACTGAGAAAAGCCGGCCCCAATGGGGGTGGTGTCGCCCCCTGGGAGCGACAGGGGTCGCATTTTCGGGGGGGATCTGAATAAACTGGAGCGACGGGGCGTCTATGAATTGACGCTCGTAAAGTGATGCAACCCCCCTCTTCTATGGAGTGGCGTGATGAACGGCCGATTTGGATTGATTGTGGTGTTTAGCCTGTCTCTGATGGTGGCGGGGCCACTTTTCCAATGGGTGGGGGCGGAGGAAGCGGAGGCCCAGCGCCGTGGAATTCAGGTTCAGGATTCCAGCGATAGCGACGACAGTTCGGATAGCGGGGCCAGTGAGCGCCGTGGCTCCGGGAACCGATCGCGAAGCGTGAGGACTCCTCGGCGCAGCAGCGATAGCAGTCGATCGCGGAGCTCCGATGACTCCGATGATTCGAGCTCCTCGAGCAGCAGTTCGAGTAGTTCGAGTTCGTCGTCCGGTGCGAGGACGCCGCAGCGAAGCCCGGCGCAGCAGCGGCGGGATAGTCGGTCGAGAACTCAGGATCGCTCGGGGACGCGGACGCCACAGCGAAGTCCGGCGCAGCAGAGAAACGACCAGTCGGATAGTTCGAGTTCGTCGTCCGGTGCGAGGACGCCGCAGCGAAGCCCGGCGCAGCAGCGGCGGGATAGTCGGTCGAGAAC
>CAYQBU010000102.1:0-14120 GCA_964415785.1 uncultured Bradymonadales bacterium | reverse complement strand
TTCCAGCTTCGCTACTGAGGTTGATTGGGGGGCATCGAGGTGTGCGGCGAAATTCATGAGGCTTCGATGGCGCAGATAGGCGCTGCGATCACCGAGCTATATTGGCACTTACGCAGCGGTGCTTAACTTCCATAGTATACGCTGAGCGCTGACCGCACTCTTTGTCCCGGGGGGGACCGTGACCTGTAACTGGCCTGCTTTATCGATCCGCCACCTCTTTATCTGGCTGGCGGGCTGCGCCATCCTCTTTGGCTGTGGTTGCGACGCCGCGGCCAGCGAAGAGCCCTCCCAGACCACCCCGTCGATCCCGGGGCCAACGCCTCTGAGCATCACCTCCCTGGATCTGGCCCTCCAGTCCGACGCCGAGACCCCTCTTCAGCTCTCTCACTCCATCGTGGAGCGCCACTTCTGGCGCAACCTTCAGTCGACCCCCGCCGACGATGCCATAAGCGTCGAGCTAGAGATCACGCACGGCATCTATTACCGCTCTCGGCAGCGGGGCGGGGAGTTGATCGTCGATCTCAAGGCCCGCAGCGTGGGAGACGACGCGCCGCTCTTGCTCCGGGCCAGCGCCCGCGAGTACCGCCCTCTGGCGCTGGGACGACGCGACGACAATGCCCTCCAATCGCTGGCCCTGCTCATGCTTCCCCAGGCCATGGAGAGTCTGGTCCAGCAGATCCAACTCCGCGCCCAGGTGGCCTCCGCCGACCGCAGCACCCTGGGAGACTGGATCACCAACGATGAGCGCGAGATGCGCCTCGCCGCCATTCGCGAAGCCGTCTCCCGGGGCACTCCCCCACCCCTTGATCAAGCCCTGGACGAGGCTGTCGACGACGAGGACCGCAAGGTCGCTCTTCGCGCCGCCCGTGCCCTCCATGCCTCGGACTCCCCTCTGGCAGTCCACGCCATGATGCGGCTCGCCCAACGGCTCAGCCGCGATGGCCACATCGACGATATGATGACCCTGCTGCCTCCGCTGAGCCGCCTCGACGAACCCTGGGTCCACCTCTACCTGGAGACCGTGGAAGAGGCCCACCCCCAGCGCCGCGTCCGCCAGCGGGTCCGCCAGCTTCGCCTCGATGCGCCATCCACGGAGCCCGTCCCCACGTCCCGGCACCAATAGTGCTCTGTTGCACCAACGGGACGCGTCGGCGATAGTGATCAACACCTGATTTATTGATCCCCCGACGCGAGTGCTTTTATGGAAGAGAGCATCCTCCTGGACGTAGTGCTGCCCGTATCGTTGATCATCATCATGATCGGTCTCGGGATGTCGCTGCAGGTCAAAGATTTTAAGCGGGTCCTGGTCGATCCCAAAGCCATCGGCGTCGGCCTGGTCAACCAGATCCTGCTGTTGCCGGCCATCGCCGTCGGCCTGGTCCTTCTCTTCGATCTTTCGCCGCTGTGGGCGGTGGGCTTTATGCTCATCGCCGCCTGCCCCGGCGGGCCCACGTCGAACCTGATCACCTTTGTATCCCGCGGTGATACGGCGCTGTCCATCTCGTTGACCGCCTTCAGCAGTCTGATTACGGTGATCACGATCCCCTTGATCTTATTTTTAGCCATCGACCTCAGCGGCGCCGCCCCGGCGATCTTTGGGACCGGCGCCGACGATATCGAGATCGTCTACTTCGGCACCGCTGGCGACGAAGCCATTCAAGCCCCGGTGGTCGATATCATCGTCCAGGTGATAGCCGTCACCGCCGTCCCCGTCACCATCGGTCTATTGATACGCCGCTATTTCCCGGGTTTTGCCGACCGCATGGACAAGCCGGCCCGCATTGCCTCGGCGGCGATCTTTCTCTTTGTCCTCGCCACCATCATCGTCGATCAGCGCGAGGTCTTAGCCGAGCACTTCCTGTCGCTCAGCGCCTCCACGGCGACGCTCAACGTGGCCACCATGGTCGTGGGCTTCCTCACCGCCCGCATGGCGGCCCTGGATATGCGCCAATCGATCACCATCTCCATCGAATCGGGCATCCAAAACGGCACCCTGGCGATCGTCATCGCCATGTCCATCCTCGGCGCTCCCGAGGTCGCCATTCCCCCCGGCGTCTACAGTCTATTGATGTTCTTGACCGGCGGGGCCTTGATGTTCTTCTTTGGCCTCATGCGCGACCCGGCGAGCTTCAATCGGAGCGCCCGAAAATAGTGGCGCGACTCACGATCCGGTGTATTCGAGGCGTAGCCGCACCAGCAGATCGTGGAGCTCCGGCTTGCTCCGGGGCTTGTCGGGCAGATCGCTCGCCATGCGGGCGTCGTCCAGCTTTCTGACCAACCGGCGATACTCGCGCTCGTAGAAGTCCAGATCCAGATCCTCGAGCAGCGTGCCCTCCGAGCCCTGGAGCTTGAGGCTGATCAAATCCCCCAGGTAGGGCAGCCGATAGCGATGGTTGAGACGCATGACGTTGCTCTCTACCTTTCCCGTCTCCATCAGGTGTAGTCCGGCCAGGAGCACTCGAAAGACATAGAGCAAGGGCTTGAGTCGGCGCTGCTTTTCGAAGGCCTTCCAGATATTCTGGGCATATCCCCGATAGGCGTGACCGTGGTTGCGGGTGATACACCCCTTGGCGATCTCGCGTAGCTCGTCGAAATAGGGCCCCTTTCGGTACTGAATCGGCGAAAAGATCTGCTCCAGGATATTGGAGTTGCGGTTGAGCAATAGCTCAAAATACTTCTTGATATCGTGGCTCACCAGGTCGATCTCGACGCCATCGACGGGTTGTTTGTACTCGTGGGTCTCGCCCTCGGTGTACAGACCAACCACGCGGTCGATGGGCAGGATATGGGCCCCGCGGATGTCGTAATCCGAATCGTAGGAGGGAAACCCGTAGAGGTGGCTTCCCGAAATGGCGGCAAAGAGCATCGGGTGCTCCTGGCGGTTGAGCACCTTCTCGATGAGCTGATCATCCATCGCTTGCATTGCCGAGACTCCTCTAGTTCAGCGTTCCTCACGGGGTGGGCCTCGACAATCTCATAGAGGCGAGTTGAGGTGCAACATCAACTTCGCTGACGAAACCATCCCGTGATGCTGCGACGCTCTGAGGCCGCCGGCAATACCTCGTGGTAAAAGTCCTCGCATAAGAAGCTCACCAGCGTCCCCGCCCTGGGCTGCACATCGACATAGTCCTCCAGGCCCTGTCCCATATAGAGGCGGAGTTCGCCGCCGTCGCCGGGCTTCCAACCCTCATTGAGATATAGGATCGTCGACACCTTTCGCTCTGAGGCGTGGCGAAAGACATCGAGATGGCGTCGATAAAAGCTTCCCCGGGGATAGACAGCCAGGTGGCCTTCCCACTCAAAGAGCCCCATCATCGTCCGTCGGTTGATCGCCAGCCGAAGCCCCTCCAGCCTCTCGATATAGCGCATCTGCGACGCCGTCAGCCCGTCGTCGTCGAGCCAGGCGATCCAGTCGCTGCGCACCGATGGGCAGTGCTGGCGATCGCCTCCCTGACCGACTTTCGCCGCTTCGAACGCCTCATCGCGCCACGATCGCTCCAGATCATCGAGCAGCGACGCCACCAGCGCGCTCTCCACAAAGCCCTCTACAACCCCGAAGCCCTGCTCTTCGATCATCGCCGCCATCGCCTGTCTCTTGGACCCGCTAGCGCCCACTCTTTGACTCGGTGTCACCATGGCTGGACCTCCCATCTTTATTGGAAAACACGTTGAGTTTTGCTGCAAACCACCAGTCTACCACCCTCTATCGACTGTTAACACGCCAAAACGCAGCAACCTTCCAAAAACGCAAAACCCCCGACCTCGGCTGACGAGGTCGGGGGTTTTGATCTTGAGCACGATCGAAGCGGCTAGCTGACTACTCCTGCTCTTCGGCAAAGGCCAGGCGCATCCGGGCCCGCTTCAGGGCCAGGCGATGGCGCTCCATAAGTGCCTCTTCCACCACTTCCGTCTGCGCCATCTCTTCCAGCGCCGACATATCTTCTCTACTGCGGGTGAGGCGTTCCTTGGCGGCCGCAATATCGATATCGTCGACCCCTTCACAGGCCTCGGTCAACACCGTGACCCGGTCACCGACGACCTCGGCATAGCCCTGGTCGATGAGAAAATGACGCTCCTTGCCATCGTCATTGATCCGCATCTCCCCGACGGTCAGCGTCGCCAACAGGGGGAGGTGGCCGGGCAGGATATCCATCTCACCCTGCTTTCCGGGCACCACCACGTCGTCTACAAAGTCGTGGAACACCGCCTCTTTGGGGGTCACCACTTCCAATTCGATTTTATCCGCCATGCTGCACTCCTATGGCCTTAGCTCATCTCGTCGGCATTGCCGTCGAAGGGATTACTTGGCCATCTTCTCGGCCTTTTCGCGGGCCTCATCAAGGGTTCCCACGAGGTAGAAGGCCTGCTCCGGAAGGTCGTCGACCTCACCATTGATCAGAGCCTTGAACCCGGCGATCGTATCTTCCAATTTCACGTACTTTCCGGGCATTCCCGTAAACTGCTCGGCGACGTGGAAGGGCTGCGACAAAAAGCGCTGAATCTTACGGGCTCTGGACACCGTCATCTTGTCCTCGTCGGACAATTCGTCCATGCCCAGAATGGCGATGATGTCCTGGAGTTCCTTGTAGCGCTGCAGGGTCTCCTGAACCTCACGGGCGACGTCGTAGTGCTCGTCACCGACGACCTCGGGGCTCAAGATCTGACTCGTCGAATCCAGGGGATCGACGGCCGGGTAGATCCCCAGCGAGGCCAATTGACGCGACAACACCGTCGTCGCATCCAGGTGAGCAAAGGTCGTCGCCGGCGCCGGATCCGTAAGGTCATCGGCGGGCACGTAGACGGCCTGGACCGACGTAATCGATCCCTTCTTCGTGGAGGTAATGCGCTCCTGAAGGGCGCCCATCTCCGTCGACAGCGTCGGCTGATAACCGACGGCCGAGGGGATACGACCCAGAAGGGCAGAGACCTCGGAACCGGCCTGGGTAAAGCGGAAGATATTGTCGATAAACAGCAGCACGTCCTGGCCGAGCTCATCGCGGAAGTACTCCGCCACCGTCAGCGCCGACAGGGCCACTCGTGCACGGGCTCCGGGGGGCTCGTTCATCTGGCCATAGACCAGCGCTGCTTTCGAGTTCTGCCAGTCGCCGTTGGCGCCCAGCACACCGGATTCCATCATCTCAAAATAGAGATCGTTTCCTTCACGGGTCCGCTCACCGACGCCACCGAAGACGGCGTAACCACCGTGCTCCTGAGCGACGTTGTTGATCAGCTCCATGATAAGCACCGTTTTACCCACACCGGCACCGCCGAATAGGCCGACCTTTCCGCCCTGAGCATAGGGCGCCAACAGGTCGACAACCTTGATGCCCGTTTCGAACATCTCCGTGACGCCGGCCTGTTCTTCAAAGGTCGGCGCTTCGCGGTGAATGGGGTTTCGAGTCTCCGACTCCAACACCCGAATATTGTCCACCTTGGTCTTGGAGACCTTCTTGTTTTCGATGTCGTGGACATGCTCCGGATCGCGGACCTTGACCGTGTAGGAGGTCTCGCTTTCGTCGTCGATGATGCCTCGGACCTTTTCGCCGTCGTTGAGCTCCAAAATCGAGATCTCATCGACGGGGTCGCCCGTCACATTGAGGATGCGACCCAGGACTTCCTTGCCCACAGGCATCATGATCGGCGAGCCCGTGGCCGTCACTTCCATGCCCCGCACCAGACCGTCGGTGCTGTCCATGGCGATGGTTCGCACCACCCCTTCGCCCAGGTGCTGCGACACCTCAAGCACCAGGTTATCCTCCTCATCGGAGATCCCCGGATTGGTCAGCGTGAGCGCCGACAGCAACTCCGGCACCTCTTCGGTAGCAAAAGCCACGTCCACGACGGGACCCATGACCTGACGGACTTTGCCCGTGGCATGTCCCTGACTTTGTTCACTCGTATTCACCGGTTCTGCGGCCATTTTGCAACTCCTATGATGGCGAAACTATCATTCTTGTGGTCGATGCGACCGCCAGGGGCGACCGCCTTGAAATTGGATTAGCCCTTGAGCGACTCTGCACCACTGACGATCTCGACGATCTCCTTGGTGATATAGGCCTGACGCGCCCGGTTATACTGCAGCGTCAGGTCATCGATCATATCGTTGGCGTTATTGGTGGCGTTATCCATCGCCGTCATCCTCGCCGCGTGCTCGCTGGCCTCGGACTCACTCAACGCCTGCATCACCTGGATGTCGACGTGGCTGGGCAGCAATTCATCGAGCAAGGTGTCCAACTCCGGCTCGTAGATAAACTCCCGTTCGCTGGCCTCCGAATCCACCTCGCCGGCCGCGCCCTCCTCGGCCTCCGCCGTGATCTTGAGGGACTCCGACAGGGGCAGGATGTGGTAGATGACCCACTCCTGAGCGATGGCGGACACAAAGCGGTTATAGCACAGATAGACGTTGTCGTACTCGACGTCCAAAAAGGATTGGCGCATCCACTTCGAGATCTTTTTGGCGGCCTGGATGTCCACGTCGCCAATGACGTCGTCGAAATGCTGCACCACTTCGTAGGGACCCTTCTTGAAGTGGTCTCGAGCCTTCGTGCCCACCGTGACCAACTCCTGGATCTCACCGGCGATCTTTTTCTTCGCCAGGTAGCGATCGATGCCCCGAAACAGGTTGGCATTAAAGCCACCACAGAGGCCTCGGTCACTGGCGATGACCACCATCAACGTCTTCTCCGGCTCATCGCGCCGCTCCAGAAGGGGATGGGCATCCTCGTCGATGCGCTCCGAGAGCGAGTCGATGATACGCTGCATCCGAAAGGCGTAGGGCCGCGACGCCTCCATGCGTTCCTGCGCACGTTTGAGCTTGGCGGCGGCCACCATCTTCATGGCCTTCGTGATCTTCCGCGTATTCTTGACGGACTCGATCCGATTTTTGATGTCCTTGAGATTTGGCATGAAACCTTTCCATTGCTTGGCCGGCCCGGCGCGTCGGCCGGGCCATCAATTCGGCGTCGACCTGCTTTACTCCGCAGCCGCTTCCGTTTCGCCGCCGTGAGTGGCCGAGAAGTTGGCCAGATACTCATTGAGGATCTCGGCGACCAGGGCCGTCGTCTCCGACTCGTTGCCCTCGCCATACTTCTTGCCGAACTTGCCGTCGTTGGCGATCTTGTCCCAGATCTCTTCGTCTTTGCTCTCCGCAAAGCTGTACAGACCGAGCTCAAATTCCTCCAGGTCTTCGACCGCCACATCCGCCAAAAACTCTTCATTGGCAGCAAAGACGATCATGACCTGCTTGGAGACGTTCAGCGGCTCGTATTGGCCCTGCTTCAAGATCTCCACCAGGCGCTCACCCTTGGCCAGCTGGGCCTGAGTGGTGGCATCGAGGTCCGAGGCAAACTGACTGAAGGCCTCCAACTCGCGATACTGCGCCAGGTCGACGCGCAGGGTACCGGCGACATTCTTCATCGCCTTGATCTGGGCGTTACCTCCGACGCGGCTCACCGACACACCGACGTTGATCGCCGGTCGAACACCGGCGTTGAACAGGTCGGTCTCCAAAAAGATCTGCCCGTCCGTAATCGAAATGACGTTCGTCGGGATATAGGCCGAGACATCACCGGCCTGGGTCTCGATGATCGGCAGCGCCGTCAGGCTTCCGCCGCCCTCTTCGTCGCTCATCTTCGCCGCTCGCTCCAGCAATCGGCTGTGGACGTAGAAGACATCTCCCGGATAGGCCTCGCGTCCCGGCGGACGGCGAAGCAGCAGCGACAACTGGCGATACGCCACGGCCTGCTTGGAGAGATCGTCGTATACGATCAACGCATGCTGGCCGTTGTCGCGGTAGTACTCGCCCATGGCGCATCCCGAATAGGGCGAGATGAACTGCAGGGGCGCCGGTTTAGCGGCCGAGGCCGACACCACCGTCGTGTACTCCATGGCCCCTTCGCGCTCCAGGCGATCGACGACCTGAGCGACCGTCGACTCTTTCTGGCCGATGGCCACGTAGATGCAGCGAACATCGTTGTCTTTCTGGTTGATGATCGTATCCACCGCCACCGCCGTCTTACCGGTCTGGCGGTCACCAATGATGAGCTCACGCTGGCCACGTCCAACGGGCACCATGGCGTCGATGGCCTTCAAGCCCGTCTGCATGGGCTCCGAGACCTCCTGGCGGGGAATGATTCCCGGGGCCTTGACCTCCACACGGCGCCGCTCTTCAGACTCGATGGGGCCTTTGCCGTCGATGGGCTGGCCCAGGGCGTTGACCACCCGGCCTTCCATCGCCGGGCCCACCGGCACGTCCACAATACGGTTGGTTCGGCTCACCTCATCGCCTTCCACGATGTGGGTGTCGTCACCCATCAGGGCGACACCGACATTGCCCTCCTCCAGGTTGAGCACCATGCCGTAAATTTCGCCGGGAAATTCCAGCAACTCACCGGCCATCGCCGACTCCAGACCGTGAACGCGAGCGATTCCGTCACCGACGGAGATCACTGTCCCCGTTTCGCTGACTTCGACACGCTCGTCGTAGTTCTCGATCTGATCTTTGATGATGGAGCTGATCTCTTCGATATTGATGTCCATCTTCGCCTCACCCTTGGGCTCCGGGGCATGGGGCCCCGCGGTCAATCGTGATTACACTTCTTTAAGAATAGCTTCGCGCATGCGCTGCAGGTGCGTTCGCACCGATCCGTCGTAGATCGTGCCTCCGACGCGGGCCACAGCCCCACCGATGAGTTCGTCATCGACGTCGGTGCGCATGATCACATCCTTGCCGGTCAGCGCTTCCAGGCGCCCTTGAAGCGCCTTGCGTTGATCGTCATCCAGCGCCGTGGCGCTGGTTACCCTGGCGCGCACTCGCCCCAGATGCTCATCGTGGCGCGTGGCGAAGGCCTCGGCGATATCGCCGAGCACCTGCAACCGGTCGCGGTCCAGCAACAAGCAGATAAAATTTTGAAATCGTGTCGGCCATTCGGCCTTTGCGCCAACGGCGCGAATGATCTTGCGCCGCGCCCCGAGTTCGACGGCCGGGTTGCGCAAAATGGCGCGCAGGTCGTCGCTGTCGTTGAGCATTTTCTTGGCCGACTCCAGGCTACTTCCCAGGGCCTCCAATTCGTCGTGCTCGATGCCCAACTCAAAGAGGGCGTTGGCGTAGCGTCTGGCTACTGGTGATTTTGCCATCGTCTTACTCCTGCCCGGGGGTCAATTAACTCGGCTCTCAGCGGCGTCCAACTCGTCGACATAGCGCTCCACGAGTTGCTTTTGACCGTCGCTGTCGAGCTCTTTTCTGGCCTGGTCGCGGGCCATATCGACCGCCAACTCCACGGCCTGGGATTCCAGAGCCGCCGTCGCCTTTTTGACTTCCTGTGCGATCGTCGCCTCGGCGTCGCGCCGCATCTTCTCCACCTGCTTTTTGGCGGTGTCGATGATGCGCTGTTTTTCGCGCTCTCCCCGAGCGTGATATTCGTCGAGCAACGCCTGGCGCTCCTGCTCCAAGGCGTCGAGCTTGGCGTTGTATTCCTCGAGCTTGGCCTCCGCTTCTTCGCGGGCCGCCGTCGCCGCCTCCATCTGCTCGATGAAGGTCTTTCGACGATTGTAGAAAAACTCTTTGATATGGGGGCCACCGAATTTGACGATGATGCCGGCGAAGATCAGAAAGTTAATGATCCCCACCACCCAGTCCACCCAGGGGAAGGCCGCGGGCTCAAATGACCCACAGCCAGCCACCAGCGCGGCCACCAGGGCCAGCGCCATCAGGCGCCACATCGGTCGGCCTTGTCGTTGCTTTGTCTTTTTCATGGGAGTACTTCCACTTTCCATTGACACTGATGTGCTCGCCGTCGCCTCGGACTCAGCCCTTTTTGGGCAACAGGCGGCGGACCATGGCGTCGGCCAGCCCTTCGGCTCGATCCTGGAGTTCCTGGCGAGCTTCTTCGACCTGGGCGTTGAGGGTCGCCCGCTCTTCGCCGAGCTTGGCTTCCAACTCTTCGCGGACCTCCGACTCGATGTCGCGCTGCTCGGCCATCCCCTGTTGACGCAGCGACTCGCGAACCTCCTGAGCGTCGCGCCGCGCCTTCTGAATCCGATCCTCGTATTTACCCTTGAGGTTCGAGGCCTGTTCCTGCATTTCCACGGCCTCCTCTTCAGAACCGCCCACACTGTCTTCGCGAGCCTCCATGGCGCGCATATAGGGCTTCAAGAGGATGTAATGGAGAGCGCCAATGGTGATCACAAACGCGATGACCTGGACGAAAAAGGTGCCATCCAAGTCGATCGACACATCGGCGATAATCGGCGCCATCGTGGCGGCTGTCATCTCGAGGTTCATAGTGGTCGTCGGGGGTACTCCGAAACGGTTAATGCTCTGGGGCGCGGCCTGCCCTCGGAGAATCCGGCGGCCCGCCATTGCGGGGCTCTGCTAGCACGGCCATTTCAAGGGTGTCAAGCGCTCCATCGTCGCGCTTTCGAACGGCTCATTTTGAGCCTCCCGATCGCCGCCCTCTAGTGGCCCTCTCTCATTATATAGTCGCGGCGATCCCTTCTTGACCCTCCCTGCGCAATGTCTATGGTAAGGCGCGTTGCGCGAGACCACTGCTCAACGGTGGCTCGTCACCTAATATCGCGACGCGCCCGGCGCGATTCCAAATGATGCTTATGCTCAGGGCGCGAAGTTTTTTCCCAAACCCAAGTAAGACGCCGTGACCGAATCCAAGTCCGACCCGAAGTCGCCCTCTTCGCCCCACTCCGACGCCGATCTCTTTTTCGGCGAAAACGTCAAATTCATGGAGGGGCTCTACCAGCAATACCTCCAGGATCCCGACGCCGTCGACGCCAGTTGGCACGACTTCTTCGAGGAGTATAAGAGCGAGGGTGAGCCCGCCAATGGCGATGCCCCCCACTTTCGGGCCCGCTCCATCTTTGAACCGCTCCCGGGCGCTCCGACGGCCGCCGCCGATGGCGATCCCGTCTTCGTCGACAAGCTCGAGGGCACCACGGTGCGCGCCCCGGGCCGCACCAAGGGGTTTGCCGCCAGCGTGGAGGCCATGGTCCGCGCCTTTCGACTTCACGGTCACCTCATCGCCCAGATCGACCCACTGGGCCGCGATCGGCGCACCTCGCCGCCGGAGCTCGATCCCGCCCTCTATGGGATCTCCAAGAGCGATATGGACGCCACCATTCACTACGAGCCCCTCTTTGGCTCCACGAAGGTCACGGTCGCCCAACTCATCGACCGCCTGCGCTCGCTCTACTGCGACCACATCGGCGTGGAGTACCAGAATATCCCCGGCTCTCAGGCCCGGAGCTGGCTGCGCGACCAGATCGAGCGTCAGGACTACGCCGAGCTCAACGGCGACGAGGAACGCATCTCGATTCTCCAGAACCTGATCAACGCCGACTCCTTTGAGAGTTTTCTGCACAAAAAATACGTCGGCGCCAAGCGCTTTTCGCTGACCGGTGGCGACGCCCTGATCCCCATGCTCAGCACCATGCTCGAGGAGGCCGGCGGCCTCGGCGTCGAGGAATGCATCATCGGCATGGCCCACCGCGGCCGGCTCAATGTCCTGCACAACATCATGGACAAGTCCGCGGAGGCGATGCTCTCCGAATTTGAAAAGGTGGAAAACCCCGAGGAATACGTCGCCAGCAGCGACGTCAAATACCATATGGGGTATTCCAGCGACTACATCACCGAGGCCGGCGACGAGATCCACCTGTCGCTGTGCTTCAACCCCAGCCACCTGGAATTCGTCAACCCCGTGGTCCTGGGCCGTAGCAAAGCCAAACAAGATCGCATGGGTGTCGACAACGCCAAAAAGCGCCTCGTCCCCCTGATGATGCACGGCGACGCCGCCTTCTCCGGCCAGGGCGTGGTCGCCGAGTCCCTCAACCTGGCCCGCGTCCCCGGCTTTGACGTCGGCGGCACGGTTCACGTGGTGATCAATAATCAGATCGGCTTTACCACCCTCCCCGAAGAGGGGCGCTCCACGACCTACGCCACAGACGTCGCCAAGATGCTGGAAGTCCCCATCTTCCACGTCAACGCCAACGACCCCGAGGCCTGCGCTCGCGTCATGAAATTGGCCATGCGCTATCGCCAGAAATTCGGCGAGGACGTGATCATCGATCTCGTCTGCTACCGCCAATACGGCCACAACGAGGGCGACGAACCCCGCTTTACTCAGCCCGACATGTACGCCCACATCGACGATACGCCCCCGGTGCGTGAGATCTACGCCGGGCGACTCATCGACCAGGGCACCATCGACGACGATGGCGTCCAGGCGATGTGGGACGAACGCATGAAGGACTATAACGAGGTCTTTCAAGAGGTGCGAAATAACCCTCAGCGAAAGAGCATCAACACCCTCGACGGCGTCTGGGAGCCCTATCGCGGCGGCGGCATCTCCGTGGACTCCATGGTGTCTTCCCATATCGACGAGGACACCTTTAAGCGCTACGCCGAAGCCATCTCCACGATCCCCGATGACTTCAATCCCCACCGCACCCTTCGCCGCCTCATCAAGCAGCGAAACGCGGTCTCCGACGGCGAAACCCCCGTCGACTGGGGCACCGGCGAGGCCCTGGCCTTTGCCAGCCTCCTGGAAAACGGCACCTCCATTCGCATGAGCGGACAGGACGCCATCCGGGGCACCTTCAGCCACCGCCACGCCGCACTGACCGACCAGGAGACGGGCCACCGCTACTGGCCCCTTCGCCACCTCGTCGACAACGACGCCAGCTTTGAGATCTACAACTCCGTGCTCTCCGAGACCGGCGTCCTTGGCTTTGAGTACGGCTACAGCCTGGACTCCCCGGACGCCCTGGTGCTCTGGGAGGCCCAGTTTGGCGACTTCGCCAACGGCGCCCAGGTCATCATCGACCAATTCATCAACTCCGGCGAGGATAAGTGGAAACGCCTCAGCGGCGTCACCCTGCTCCTGCCCCACGGCTACGAAGGCCAGGGCCCGGAGCACTCCTCAGCGCGGCTGGAGCGCTTCCTCCAGTTGTGCAGCGGCGACAATATGTACGTCTGCAATATGACGACGCCGGCCAACTACTTTCACGCCCTGCGTCGTCAGATCCTGCACCCCGCCAGAAAACCACTGGTGGTCATGAGCCCCAAGAGCCTGCTGCGCCACCGCGACGCCGTCAGCCCCATGTCCGACTTTACGGACCACGGCTTCGAGACCGTCATCGGCGACGATCGCGACCTCGTCGACAACGACAAGGTACGCCGCGTCCTCCTGTGCTCCGGCAAGGTCTACTACGATCTGGCCAGCCACGCCGGGGAAGAGGGCATTGACGATGTGGCCATCGTCCGCGTCGAACAACTCCACCCCCTGGATCGGGAGGCCCTGGAGCGCGCCGTCGAGCCCTACCCCGATGATGCCGAGATCGCCTGGGTTCAGGAAGAACCCAAGAATATGGGCGCCTGGCACTATATCTTCCCCAAATTGGTGGAGATTTTTGGCGCCGATCCCCTGCCGCACTATATCGGTCGTCGGCCCAGCGCCAGCCCTGCCACCGGCGCTTACGCCACCCACCAACTCGAACAGCAACGGGTACTCGACGCCGCCTTCGGCACCGACCTTCCCGGCAATGACGAGTTGGCCTGATCGACGCACCATCGCGGCGGTGGCCTCAGGTCTTTCATCCCGGCCACCGCCACGACTTGCTTCTTGGTTTGTCTGTTCAAGTCTGATAGGCATTGGCCGAGCTTTTGCCGCCTATATTTCTGTCTGTTTCTAAAGTTTTGACGAGGCCGTACATGAGTGTTCCTGTCGAAGTTCCCAAGCTGGGTGAATCCGTCACCGAAGCCTATATCGCCGAGTGGCTCGTGGCCGAAGGTGATTTCGTGGATGAAGACGAGATCATCGCCGAACTGGAAACCGACAAGATCACCGTCGAAGTGCCGGCCCCCTCGGCGGGCACCGTGACCTCTCTCAAATACAAGATCGACGACGCTGTCACCCCCGGTGATGTGATCGCCGAACTGGAAGAGGGCGAGCGTCCCGAGGGCGCCGACGATAGCGACGACGACAGCGACGACGCCTCCAGTGAGGGTGGCGACGACAGCGACGACGACGCTCCCGGTGATGCCGGCGGCGACAGCGGCGACGCCAAGATCGGCCCCGCCGCCCAGCGCCTCCTCGAGGAGCACGGCA
>CAYQBU010000101.1:0-14237 GCA_964415785.1 uncultured Bradymonadales bacterium | reverse complement strand
GCCGGTCATCACCACTTGCACCGGGCTCTTACTGCGAATTACATCATTTGCGTCGGGTCCTCTTCCGTCTCCTCCGGCGGCGATAGAATACTCTCGATCAACTCATCGATCATGGGGTCATCGACTACGTCCGCCATGATCTGAGCTCTCTCCATCTCCGCTTGGAAGGTCTCGCGATCGCCCTCCGTTCGGGCAATCACCGCCAAAAACACATGGCATAGGGCCACCATATCCAATCGCGCCACTCGAATGCCATGGGTCACCGCCCGCTGCAAGGCCACCCGCGCCTCATCCAGGCTTCGCACCCGAAACAAAAAGCTTCCATACGCAAAGCCAGCTTCCGCGGCTCGCGCCAGATCTCCCCGGGCCATTTGCGCCTGAAGTCCGGCGCCCAGCACCTGAGTGGCTGCCCCCACATAGGGCTCTGGTCGCTGGCTCATGTCGATCTCCGTATAGATCTGAGCGAGCCGCTCATAGATTCGAGCCATCGTCTGGTAGTCTCCCACCTGGGTCATATAGTCGAGCGCTTCCGACGCCCGTTCAAAGGCTTGCTGCGATTCGTCGCGACTGATCTGTACCCAGGCCAGGTAGAATTCTGCTCGGGCCTTGCCGTAGGCCGACCGCTCCTGCTCAAAGAGCCGTCGCGCCTCTCGAAAAGCGACCATCGCCCACTCCATTTCATCGTCGCGCATCGAGTTCCATCCCTGAAACATCCGCGCTGTCGCCAGGGAACTGATCGAATCCTCCTGGCCCATCTGGACCATCTTGTCCACGATCTCGTCTTGAAGGCCCGGGTCCTTGCCCGTCGACGCCCAGTAGAGGCCCGCCAACAGGGGAATCAAGTCGCCCTGGCAGCCATCGGGACAATGCTCCAAAAGTGCCTTGTAGGACTCTTCTACCGCCTCGCGCTCGCCCGCCTCGGCGGCCATCTCAGCGTGCATCGCCCTCGCCGACAGGTAGCCGCTCAGGTCTGCGCTACTGCCCTCTCCGCCCACTCCGGTGACCCGCTCTTGAATCAGCTCCAGATAGCGCGTCGCCAACCGGTAGGCTTGGTCTTGCTGGTCCACATAGTCATGGAGCCGAACCCTCGTCCCCAGCGCATTGCGATAGGCCTTGGAGTCATCGGCCATTTGAGCCACTGCCTCATCTTCATTGACCAGCCACAGGGCCTCGTCGAAGTGATCCAGCGCCCCCCACCGCATGGCGTATTGATCCCGCGTATGCCATCTCCACTCGCCGCGAAGCCCTGGATCGGCAAGGGCCTCATGCAAATGCACCAGGGCCTCCGCCGTCTGACCTCGATAGACCAGGGTGGCCCCAAAGAGCATCGCCGCCATGCCCCGGAGCTCCTCTTCGTCATGCTCACCAACGGCGCCCATATCTACTCCGCCCTCCGGCGGCGCAGCCACCATCCCCGGACCGATCGCTGCCCCCAGGCCCGTATAATTGATCACCGCTCGCCCCTCGTCGGTCGCCGTGACCCCCACCAATATAGCCGGCTCATCTGACGGAAGCCGCCGGCTCCAACGGTGAAAATCGCCAGCCCGAGCGTCGATGGGCTCGAAGCGCTCCCCAATGGCCTCCCGATCCTCGTTGCCATCGGCCGGCCAACCATCGCTGCTATCATCGATCACTTCGATCGTGACCAGGCTTCCCGGGTAGTGTTCAAAATAGTCCTCCAGGGCCTCTACCACCGAGCGATCGAGCTGTTCTTCGCCCGACGAGGCCACATAGATCGATGCCTCCCGGGGCTCTTCGGCGAAGGTGGGCTCCAGAAACAGGGCCGTCTTCCCGGCCTCAACTTCTGCACGCCCATGCCCTTCCAGATGGCTGTGGCGCAGTCGGCATTCGCTTCCCTCCTGATCGGCCTCCACCACCACACATACCCCGGCCAACCGCCGAGTTAATTGACCATCCACTGCCGGACTCGAGGAATCAAAGTCGCCGAGTACTGCGTAGATATCACCCTGTTGAACGCCCTGGTGTGCCCCCGTCGACAACGCCAGGCGCGAAGCCTCCTCCTCGGAAGAGGAAATTCCCTCGATGGTCGCCAGCCCCTTGCCCATCGTCTCCTCGCCCATATCCTCTACGATTCGGGCCTCCAGCTCGTCGATCGACGTATCCGGAAACTGATAGACTCGGTGGATCCGCGCCAATCCCTCCTCCATGGGATCGACGACGGTCCCTGCAAATAGAGCTGGCCGCGATTCTTCCTGCAGCGGCCACTCCCCTTTATAATAGCCCATCACCCATTGGCCGCGCTCAAACTCCATATCTCCCACGGCGTACAACAGCCCATCATCTCCCCTCACGATTTGGCCGGGCTCTGCGCTCCTATCCGCCGGTGGTGGCTCCATTGCCAGAGACTCTACGTCTGGCCACCCCACGGGATCGTCGACCGATGCGCACCCGCTTACCAGCGCTATTCCAAGCGCGAATACCAAAACCAGGAATGGGAATTTGCCTAGCCGTTGTCGTACTGCCATGTATCCTCCAGAAATTAGCTGCGTCGACCTTCGCAATCTTAAACACCGCACCCCGACTTTGAAACCCTCGCCTCCCCTCAAAGTCTTTGGAATAAATCGCCCCTGCCGTGCTTGCGCAAGCGTGGCGTCGTGTCTACGGTTGCCCACCCCATCCGGGGGGTCGCCCATTCTTTCCCCAGCAGTAGTCCTGTTATGACCCAGCCCTCTTCTCCCCTATCGCGCGCCGACCTCATCGACTTTTTTCACCGCGGGGCGACGCCTGTCCGCGAACGCGGGGTCGGCACCGAACATGAAAAATTCGTGATCCGTCGACGCGACGGCTCCATGATCTCCCACGAGGGCCCCGGTGGCCTCGGCGAGCTCTTCCAGGCCCTGGTGGACCGCTATGGATGGAGCCCCTCCACCGACGGCGACGCCATCGTCGCCGTCACCCGCGACGGAGCTTCCATCACCCTGGAGCCCGGCGGCCAATTTGAACTCTCCGGTGCCATCACCGACACTGTTCATGAGACGGCCCGCGAATTCGACGCCCACATGGAGGAGTTGCACGCTCTCGCCGGCGACGACCTCCTCTTCGCCATCTGGGGCATGAACCCCGTCTGCGACCTCGACGATATCCCCTGGATGCCCAAGTCGCGCTACAAGATCATGCGCCGCTACCTTCCCACCCGCGGCGATTTGGCCCACTGGATGATGAAGACCACCTGCACCATCCAGGCCAATTTTGACTTCACCAGCGAGGCCGACGCCGTGGAACTTATCCGCGTCGCTGTATTGGCCTCCCCTCTTGTCGGTGCTCTCTTTGCCAACAGCCCCTACCAGGCCGGTCAAGACACGGGCATGCAATCGCGCCGCAACTACATCTGGCGCCACACCGACCCCGACCGCACGGGCGTCCCCGACTTCATGTACCACGACCAATGGGGCTTTGAGGACTACGTCGACTACATCCTCGACGTCCCCATGTTCTTTATCGAGCGCGACGGCAATCTCGTCGACATGGCGGGCCACTCCTTTCGCGACTTTCTCCAGCAAGGCTATCGCCAGTGGCAGGCCACCATGGCCGATTTTGAGCTCCACCTCTCTACCGCATTCCCCGATATTCGCCTCAAGCAATACGTCGAGGTCCGCAGTGCTGATGGCGGCCCCCGCGACGCCGTCCTCGCCCTTCCGGCCCTATGGAAGGGCCTGCTCTACGATGACACCGCTCGCGCTCAGCTCTTTGAACTTCTCGACTCCTTCGACGAACAGGCCCATCGCTCCCTGGCCACCGTCTGTCTCCAAGATGGGCTCCACGGCACTACGGACTTTGGCGACATCGCTGATCTATGCCGCCAGATGGTCGCCATCTCTCGACGAGGCCTCGATCGCATCGCTGAGGTCTACGGCCATCGCTCCGAAGCCCTCTTTCTCGATCCCCTGGAGCAACGCCTCCAGGGCCCCGAGAGCTACGCCGACGTCCTGCGCCGAGATATCGACACCCATGGCCTGGATCTTGTCGCTCTCGCCGAGGCCTGGGCGCTCTAGAAAACACACACACCCAAATAAAAAACGCGCCATCCCACTCGGGGATGGCGCGTCGCCGAAATGCTTTCTGATCCGCCAAAGGCGACTCATGAAGCATCCCGGTTAGACTGACTCAACGAGGTCAGCGACCAGGATTACTCCTCGTCTTCTTCTTCCTCTTCCTCATCCTCGTCTTCTTCTTCTTCGTCGGCGTACTCATCCTCGTCGCCAACGTCTTCTTCGTCGGCTTCCTCATCGCCGTATTCATCCTCTTCATCGAGCGCCGGCTCATCAAACTCTTCCTCAATCACCGGCTCTTCCGGCTCTTCCGGATCAGCCGTTGCTGGTTCATCACAGGCCACTGCAAACGCCATCATTCCAACGAGCACCAATGCAAGCAATCGCAACATGATCTTCCTCTTTTCTTGTTCCAAATGATATCGACTTCTCGATCCCACTCCAATGACTCTAATCATTGAGGCGGCAACAACGTCCAGTTAAACCGTGATCTGACCCTTGTCAAGAAACGGGCTCCGCGAACCATCATCTCTGCTCATCGCGTTTCACCACAATTGGTAAACCCGTGGGCAATTGGACGCCTATGATGACTCGACATTGCTCCAGCCTTCTCACAGTTCATTTACTCATTGTGGGGTTCCCCACGGCCACGTCAACCGTTTCCTGGCCGTATCCCGGCGCCACATACCTATTGCAGGTGCCCTTTTCCTGCCGTTTTTGTTCGTTCTCTGCTTGACCCACCGATTTGAGGCGAGATACTTCCACCCGTCTCTCCCCGCCCATCCCAACTTAGAGCCGAGGCGCCCTTATGAGCTATTCTGGACCCACTCGGGTGGCCATCCTCACCAGCGGAGGCCCCGCCCCTGGCATCAACTCCGTGATCAACGCTGCCACCCTTGAGGCCCTCAACCTCGGCTGGGAAGTCTTTGGGATTCGCAACGGCTTTGGCGGACTCCTCCACGATGATCTGAGTCCCCTTGAAATCGCCGACGTCGCCTGGATTCACTACGACGGTGGCTCTACGCTCGGTGTCTCCCGGACTCACCCCGCCCAAAACGGCGATCTCAGCCCCTCTCTGAACACCCTTCGCCGCCATGGAATCGACCACCTCATCACCATCGGCGGCGATGGCACGGCCGCTGGCGCTGCCGCCCTCAGCCGCGCCATGGGCGACGACCTGCACGTTGTTCACGTCCCCAAGACCATTGATAACGACCTCCCCCTGCCCGAGGGCATTCCCACCTTTGGGTTCACTACCGCCCGTCACCTGGGCGTCGAATTGGTCCAGAACCTGATGCGCGACGCCAAGTCCAGTCGCCGCTGGTACGCCGTCGTCGCCATGGGACGCCAGGCCGGTCACCTGGCCCTCGGCATAGGAAAGGCCGCCGGGGCCACCCTCACCCTCATCCCTGAGGAATTTGAGAATCCCCCCATCTCCCTCGATCACCTCGTCGATCTCGTCGACGGTTCGGTTCTCAAGGGCCTGGCCCACAATCGACCCTGGGGCGTCGCCATCCTCGCCGAGGGCCTCGTCCACTGCCTTCAGCCCTCCGAATTGGATCGCTTCTCGGCCATCAAACGCGACAGCCAGGGCCGTATCCGCCTCTCCAACCTGGAGCTCGGCGTGCTTATCAGCGACCAACTCAACAAGCGCCTCGCCCAACGCGACCAGGATCTGCAATTCAACGAGATTAAATTGGGCTATGAGCTTCGCTGCGCCAAACCGGTCCCCTTTGACATCGAATACACCCGCGACCTTGGGTATGCTGCCACCCGCTTTCTCGCCGAAGGCGGCAGCGATGCGATGGTCCTCATCGAACGCGGCCAGCGCACCTTTATCACCTTCGATGACATGCGCGATCCCGACACCGGCCAGACCGATGTGCGCCTCGTCGACACCTCCGCCGAGAGCTATCTCGTCGCCCGACGCTACATGCAACGGCTGACCTCCGGGGACTTCAACGATACTTCCGAATTACAACGCCTCGCCGATCTCGCTCAGATGAGCCCCACCGAATTCGTTGACCACTACTCTTATCTCGTGGCCGACGAGCCCGACGTCTTCGCCTGGCGCGCCGCCGTCCGCAATCAATTACCCCCATCCTAGACCCGGAGCCCTTTACCGTGAGCAACACCTTTCCCTCTCCTATCGACGCCTATCTCGATGAGGCCCGCCAGGCCTTCGACGCCGCCCCTCCCCTCCCGGATCGCGAACACCTCCGCCAGATCGCCGTGGACCTCGACTTCGATGACGAACACAGCAACCAGGCTGACGCCCTGGCCCTCGAACTTACCCAACAGGCACAGCCTCTTCTGGACAGCGGTCGTGATGCGCGTCGACAGGCCGCCCAGCTTTTGCGCGACGCCTGCCTGCTGTCACCGCTTCGCCTTCAGCCCCACTATCTTCTGGCGAGCTACTACGCGCGTCGCTACGGCGATAAAGGTCAGGCCACCGACCAGGCCATGGCCATGTCCCTCGCCGAACGAGCGCTCCACATCCAGCCCGACCACACCCCCTCGCGCACCCTCATCGAAAAAATGGGCGACACCCCCCAGGATGGGATTTCCTGGAAGACAGCCGCCCTCATCGTCCTCGTCATCGTCACCATCAGCGGCAGCCTCCAACTCTGCCATCGCTACGTCATGGTCGACGACGTCACCGATGAGCAGACCGAAGCAGTCCGCGAATACTTTGAAGAACGTGGCGAACCGCCCCGCTGAGCGCTACCCGTCCCCATCAGCTATCGTCGCGCCTGGGATCGAAGACGACCACCTTCCCGCTTTCGTGGCTATAGAGCATATAGACCTTCTCCCAGGGGATGTCGCATCGCTGGCGCTTCCCATCGAAGGATAGCGACGCACCCACCCCTTCTTCGTCGTAGTCAAAATCTGGGATCTGAAACCCATGCGAGAAGTTTAACCTCAACTCCGACTGGGCTTTGAACCGATCGGGCACCCGCACCTCATCGGGTCGCGGATCGAGGGTCACCATCACCATTCCCTCTGCCACCATGCGGCTAAAGATTTGAAATTTTGCCCGATTAGCATCTTTGCCGTCTTCGTGCAGCGACCGGATCAGGTCTTCGATCGATTTGCCTTCGTCCTTCGACTCCCCAAAATTCGGCCGCACCACCTTGTCGTCCTCCCCCTCTTGCGGATCCACGGCCTCCGGGGCATCTTCTTCCCCCTGATCCTTATCTTTTTTCGTCGCCGCCGCGTCCTCTTCTTGTGAGGGCTGCTCTCCGGCGGGAAATAGGCGGTGAATTTTATCGTTCGAGTCCCTATCGTCGCTCACCATGGCTCCTATTGAGTTGCGTTGTCGATTTGACCCCACTTCCATCTGGGCGGGCCCAAAGGACCACCCTGCTTTGGAAGGGTCGCCACCCTACATGGCCTCCAACTCAGATCAACTCCCGCTATCGCGGCTCCTACCCTTCTTTTGTCCGCCGTCGCGGTCGGCGAGAATACCGTCGATGATCCCCCTCAATCGGCCGATCTCGAAGGGCTTGGTGACCCAGGGGTTGGGCAACCGCTCCAGATCATGGCGCGAATTGGGCGTGATCCGGTTCGCCGTCATGGCCACCATCCTCTCCCAACACTCCGGAGCATTCTCCTCTACCCATCCAAAGAGATCCCGCCCGATCCCTCCTCTCAGTCTCAGATCGCAGAGGATCACATCGAAGTCCTCGGTCGCCAACAACTCCAGCGCCTCTCCCTTCGTCGTCGCCGCCACAACCTCATGCGACTTCTGCAGAATACGCTCCAGGCTCCTCGCCAGCGTCGGTTCCGGATCGACGATCAGAATCGTTCCGTCGCGGTACTCCCCGCGACTCTCCGTGACCACCTCAAACGACTGGGTTTCCATCTCCTCGGCCTTCGGCAGACGCACCCGAAAGACGCAGCCCTCACCCCGCTCGCTCTCCAACTCCAGCGTCCCATCGGCGGACTCAACAATATCGCGGCAAATTGCCAATCCCAGACCCGTGCCCTCAGCCTCCTTGGTGGAGACGAAGGGCTCAAAGATATCCTCCTGCAATTGCTCTTCAATCCCAGGGCCATTGTCGGCGATCTCGACGATCACCTCCCCGTCCGTCTGCCGAGTCCTGATCTCCAGGCACTTTTCATCGAGCGGCGACTCTTCCAGAGCTTGCGCTCCATTGACCAGAAGGTTCAAAAAGACCTGGCCCAACCTCGCCGCACTCACCAATACTGGCCCTGTGGGCCGGATATCGACCTGTAATTCCACGTCGGCGTTGAGCTTTGTCCGTGCGATCTGAAGCGACGATCGCAGTGGCTGCTCGATCAACGTCGCTCGCTCCTCGTCATCATCGAGGCGATGAAAGTTTTGAATCCCGTCCACCACCGCGCGGATGCGCTCCGTTCCCTCCCGGGCCGATCGCAACCCGGCCATGATATCTTCTCGGCTTGGGCCATCGGGCAGGGCTACTGATCCGCCCTCCCACCAATGCTCCAGCTCTTCCACCACGTATTCCAGGTTGGCGTAGACGTAAGACAACGGATTGTTGATCTCATGGCCCACCGTCGCCGCCATGGTTCCCATCATCACCAGCCGATCCGTGCGCACCCTTCGAGCCAATAAGTTTCGCTTCTCTCCCACCATGCTGACGATCAACTGAAGCGCCTCTTCCCCCTCGAATTGAACCCTCCGCCCCACGACCTCTACCGCTTTATCCGATTTTCCTCCTCGGATCGCCCAGGCATCGATGGACTCAAACCCCGTGCCCTTGCGCAGCGCTTCCATTAACTCATCGGAGCGCCAGGCATTAAACAATTCGCTGATCCGTCTCCCCTCCAATTCTTCGCCCTCTTCGACGCCCCACAATTGACAGGCCGTCTGATTGGCAAAGCTCAGCTCCCCACCCTGCACCACGGCGATGGCCGATGGTGACATCTCCACCAACGACCGGTACCGCGATTCGCTCTCCCGGAGCGCCCTGGTCGAGGCCAGCCGGCTCATCAACAGTCCCGCCTGAGATGCCGCCACTGCGATCATCTCCTGATGGCCCTTGCGGAAATTTCTCGCCAATCGCTGTCGGGCGGCAAATAGAACCCCCATCAACTTGCCATCGACTTTCAGCGGCGCTCCAACGGCACTGGTGATCGCCAAAAACTGAATCGACTGCGCCTGCTCAAATCGCGGGTCTTCGCACACGTCATTAAATAGGACGGGCTCTCCCTCCCGGATCACTTCCTCGATCAGAGTCTTGGAAAAGCTCTCCTCCTCTGTCGTGAGGCTTCCCTGCCGAGCCACCACTTCCCCCAACTTTTCGGGCTCATCGGACAACTGAAACAAAATCACTTCATCGGCGTCCGCGATCTCTCGGGTCGCCTCCACCAAACGAGGCAATAGCGACTCTGGATCGTCTCCCTCCAGAAGCCATCTCGTAAACCTGTATAATTTCCGAATCCCCGCCAATTCCTCGGAAGCCCTGGTCATAGTCTTGCCGTCTCTGGAAGCGCTGTCAGATTATCGTCAGTCGATCTCAGCGCCGGTGATCAATAACTAACACCGGCGTCCGTGTATTGTGGTAAGTTTGTCCTAAAACCGCAATGCTCCACTTGCGCCTGCGACGCAGTCAACTCTCCAACAGGTGTTCGAACGCACGGTATGTCCCTCGGCACGGCGGGCCGTCGCTATGCTTAAATTCCCATTGGCCCTTGCGGCGCTTGATGATCGCACTCGAGCGGGTGCCGTAATTTCGCTCATCGAGGTGCACACAAGTCCCCTCAAAGGGGGCGTTGCTGCTATGCTCTGCCAGCCAGATCCGCCACTGCTCCTCGTCTGGGGACCTTTCCTCCAGATCGGCCAACCGCTTCTGCCAACGGCGCAGGCGCTGGCTGTCGGCAGCTCCATAACTGCGCTCGCTTACCACCCACGCCTCCTGCTGCACGCGATGGGTATGGAGCATCTCCCCATCGGCCCACAGCAAATGGATCCCCGATGCATCGGTGGCCACGAAGTGAAACCCACCGTAGGCACTGCCATCAATCCCTGGCAGTTGGTGGGCTGCCTCTTCTGCGCTATCGGCTTCCAGCCCCTTCAACACCAGACGCCCTCGACTCTTGGCCTCCGGCGGGGAGGGGCATCCAAAGCGATTGGTCAGTCCCACAAAGACCCCGGCGTCATTGACGCCTAGCCAGCTACCTCCGGCCTCCTGATCCCGCGGTGCCAATATCTTTCGCCCCCCTCGCCGCCTTAACGTTGGCATCTGCCACCGCCGATCCAGCGCTTCGTCCCGATTGGCGTAGATCTCAAACGCTCCGGGCACCAACCCTCCTCGAACCACTACGATCGTGCACATCTCTCATCTCTCCTGCTCATTGGCCACTCGCCCTCTTGTTCTGTGTAGAATCATCCACATCTTCGACGCTCTCCACAAATCGCATCCGTCCCGACCTTCCCATTGACCCGATGGCCGAGATTTGCTTTTGTCACGCTGCGATGGCCGCTTCAGCGACGGTCGTGACCACTTTTATTGCTACACCCCACGAGGCTCTTCCATGCCAAAGATTATCTGTGCCAATTGTAAGGCCATCGAAGACGTCGACGAGTCCCCGGAGGCCGCTCAACAGATCCTGTGCTCCGACTGCAAGATCGAGGCGCTCAAAGCGGAACGCAAACGGCGCAAGCGCAAAAACATCCCCCGCAAACAACATGGAACCCGGGTGATGCTTCCCATCACTTGCTCCGAATGTGGTGCCAAAGACACCCTTGATTACGTCCCCAAAGGCGCCGACCTCGATGACGTCCTCTGCCGCAAATGCGCTCAGGAGCAATTTGGCACCGACTCCGACTGGGCCCGTGTCGACCGCGCCAAAGCCCGGGAGGAAAAAAACCGCGAATGGGCCTTCGATTGCGATATCTGCGGCCGCACCGACTACCTTCCATTTGAGCCCGATCCCGAGCGCACCTACGAGTGTAATCTCTGCCGCATGGAACACGACACCCCTTCCAAGGGTCGGATCGCCAATCGCAAAAAAGCTGCTGGTGGTGTATTCATTCGTCGACCGGCTGCTCAGGACGACGACAGTGATCTGGACACTGATGATGATCTGGACACTGATGATGACCTGGACACTGATGATGACCTGAACACCCAGAGTGGTCAGGATACCGATAGTGACCCCGAAGAAAATTAAGCGACTTCCATCCACTTCTGGATAGACGGAGACCCCTCATGGCTGCTCCCCTCTCAATGCTCGACCGCGTCGACAGCGCGGACCAATTCGACACCGACTCCATCACCAATCGCATCGTCTCCGCCGTCTTTGTCGACGCCGATGACGACGCCTACCGATTTGATCTGGGCGACGACCGCCTCGCTCAGGTCCAGCGCGATGAGTTTTCGTCGGAACCGGACTTTGAAGCCGGCCAGTCCGTACCCCTCCTCGTCGAAGACCGACGCGGCAAGACCTGGCGAGCCTCCGTAGTCAAGGCCCAGAAACTGGCCATCTGGCGCTGGCTGGAGTCGATTCATCAGTCCGGACAACACGTCGAGGGCACCATCGTTGCCAAAAATAAGGGCGGGCTCTCCGCCGATATTGGTGTTCGTGCCTTCCTGCCCTCGAGCCACATCGAGCTCCACCGTGTCGACGACGTCGAGGACTACCTCGGCCTCGACGCCACCTTTCGCGTCATCGAATTCGACAAAAAGCGCTGCAATATCGTCGTCAGCCGGCGCAAAGTCCTGGAGCAGCAACAGCGCCAGCAGCGCGACGAATTCATCAAGACCCTTGAGAAGGGACAGGTCCACCAGGGCGTCGTCAAAAACCTCACCGACTACGGCGCCTTCGTCGATATCGGGGGCATCGACGGCCTCCTCCACGTCAGCAATCTGAGCTGGACGCGCATCGACAACCCCCGCAAGGTCCTCAAACCCAATCAGCAAATCGACGTCCAGATCCTTGAGTGGGATCCGGAAAGCGAACGCCTCGGGCTGGGCCGAAAACAACTGCTCGACGACCCCTGGAAAGAACTCGCCGACGACATCCAGGTCGGCGAGACCATCGAGGGCAAGGTGACCAACCTCGTTGACTTCGGGGCCTTTGTTGAAGTGCGCCCCGGCATTGAAGGGCTCATTCACACCTCCGAGATCTCCTGGAGCGAACGCACCGAGCACCCCGGCCAACACCTCGATATCGGCGACGAACTGGAAGTCAAGATCATCTCTCTCGATCCCGATCAGCAGCGCCTGGGACTGAGCCTCAAGCAGATGGAGGACAACCCCTGGGAAGCCGTCGCCGAGAGCTATCCCGAGGATTCCACCATCACCGGACCGATCACCAGCATCACCGACTTTGGTCTCTTCGTGGAGGTCGAAGACGGCGTCGAGGGCCTCGTCCATATCAGCGACATCTCCTGGACGGAATCCGTTCACAACCCGGAGGAACGCTTTGAAGTCGGCCAGGAAATCGAGGTCAAAGTCCTCGACATCGATATTCATGGCCACCGCATGAGCCTGGGCATCAAGCAGCTCGAAGCCGACCCCTGGGAGCAGATCCCCGAAATCGCTGTGCCCGGCGAAAAGATCGATGCTACGATCACCAAAATCACCGATTTCGGCGCCTTCGCCGATATCCATGAAGGCATTGAGGGCCTCATTCACATCTCTGAACTTCGCGAGGAACGGGTCAATAGTGTCGCCGAAGTCGTCCGCCCTGGCCAATCCGTTGAGGTTCTCGTCATGTCCTGCGATCCCGGCCAACGCCGCATCGGGCTCTCTCTCTATCGCGACGAGCTTCCCGTCGAGGCCGCTGACCTGCGTGAATACGCCGACGATGACGACGGCGCCGCAGCCACCCTCGGTGATCTGCTCGGCGACCACCTCCACAGCTCCGACGATTGATTAACCGGTAGTCCCCTTAGTCCTCGACCTCTGCCCGGAGTTCTTCCAGGTAGAGGTCGTCCATGTCGTCGCTTTCCTTCTCTGCTTCCTCGTCCCCGTCCTGCATCATCTGGCCTTCCTCATCGCTGCTCAATTGGCGTCGGGCCATCACGCCCACCGCCAGCACAGCGACCACCAATCCGCCCAGAATTCCCATCAGCAGTCCCCGCTGATCCCCCTGGGAAGGCTCTACCATTTCATACCCCGCTCCATAACGGGTCAACAATTCTTGCTTGATCTCGTCGACCCCCATGCCCTCCTCGGCCATCCCTTGAATATCTCGGCGCGCTTCCGACGCATTTGACGACGGGCACATGGCCAGCGTCTGGCCCGGGCAATAGGGGCTATACAACTCCTGAGAGACCTGTCGGGTGATCCGCGACACCTCGTCGGCGCTTTTCCCGCCAACTTCCCCACTGACCATGGCCGCTGGCAAGGCGATCATCATCGCCGCCAGCACCGCTATGCCCAGCTTCTTCAGCTCTCGTCGCCTGCTCATGACTGCTCCCATTGACTCTGTCCCAACCATCCTTCCAACAACTCGTTTTGGCTATCGCTCAACTCGTCGCTGCGCTCCAACTTCGGGTTCCTGCGTGGCGACGAGCCCACCTCGACATCCATCGCCTTGAGGCGCCCCCGTCGTACCACATGCACCCTCACTTTTTGTCCCCCCTCATAACGCTCCACCAGGGGCTTCCATTCCTCTTTCCTCACCGCTCGTCCATCGATGGCCACCAACTCGTCGCCAGGTGCCAGCCCGCCTCGTTCGGCCGGGCTGTGGCGGGCCACCCACTTGATCTCAGCCCGTTGGCCTTCCACGGTCTTGGTCTCCATCCCCAACCATCCCCTCGATGGCTGCTCCCAGCTCAACTCCAACCCCATGGGACTCAAAAAGGCCCCGTAGTCGATCTCCTCTGCCCGATAGACCAGCGCCTCAAAGACCTGCCCCGGATCTTCTCCGCTCACCTCTCTGACCCCCCGCTCCATATCCCGTGCTTCAAAGCCCTCGTCCCCGTCGACCACATAGTGCTGCCACATCCACCGAAGCACGTCATCCATGCTCTTTTCGCCACCGCTGGCCACTCGAATCCATAGATCGATCAACCACACCGCCAACTCGCCCTTTGAGTAATAGGACACCGTGGAGTTGACCGTATTCTCGTCGCGCCGATACAGCCCAATCCAGGCATCGAAACTCGACTCCTCCAGCGATTGCTCCAGGCGACCCGGAACCTTCTCTACGCTGCTGATTCGCTTTTCCAATCCCTCCAAATAGGTCTCGACGTCCATCAACCCCGCCCGCATCACCTGCAGGCTATCG
>CAYQBU010000100.1:12818-14485 GCA_964415785.1 uncultured Bradymonadales bacterium | reverse complement strand
CCCAGATGGGCGCTCCATTCCGTGGCCGCCAGGCGGCAGCTCAGCTCGAATCGTTCCCCGACTTCGATGGGTCGTGTCTGCTCCACCCTATTTTCCAGGTGAACCATCCCCAGCGCAGGTAACGGAAAGTCATCGTGAGCTACAATCGCGGCGTGAAGCGGCGTGGCCAAGACCTGGGGATACGTCGGCGGCAGGTGGCCATCGTCGGCGAGGGCGCAGCTCTGAAAAGAGTCCTCCAGATCGTCGACCACCACCTCCGTCGCCCGGGCCTCCAGCGAGGGCACCTGGGTCGATGGCGTGGGCTTGGAACGGCGCTTGAGCGCCGCTTTGGCATAGAGTCCGTTGAGATTGGGCAGGCGTTGAAATTCCATCATCACCAGACCTCCTCGTGTCGCCACTCCTGGGGCCAGGGCGCCCCGCGGTTGCCCGGCACCTCGCGCCCCTCGGCGCTGGTCGCGAAATTACCCACATCGAAGAAGGCGCGCTCATCATTGACGCGACCATCGCGCTTTCGAAGCGGCTCGCGCTTGCCATCCTTGACGACGTCCACCACCTGGTGAGGCCCGGGCCGAAGATCGACCAGATTGCCCTGGCGCTTTTCATTGAGGAGTTGTTCCTCGTTGCCGATGGGGTCAGCCACCGTCTTGGCCTTTAAGGTCCAGACCAGCAGCGACGTCGGATCCCGGTCTGGAAACTCGTGGGTCAACAGATCGCGATGGCCAAAAAAGGTCTTGCCGATATCGTTTTGATTGACCGGCCCCGCCATCAAACAAAGGCCGGCCAATAGATCGCAATCGTCGGGAAGCCGCGCCACCCCCATCAGTTCCGCCACCAGTCCACTCCGCGCCGCCGACGCTCCCACGGCCCTCACCGCCTGATCCCAGCACAGGTCCTGTTCATCGATCTCTTCTTTCGACAGGCCACCGATATAGATGCGCTGCCCGGCAAGCCCGAAGGCCTTCTTTCCCTTCTCCGCGGCCCGGCTAAAGGCCTTGCCCACCGGCCAGTCGATCCACTTCGGGATATCCTCGATGACTCTATCCGAGACCTCATTGAGCATGCTCTGCACCTCATTGATGCGCTTTTCGCCATTGGGCGTGAGCACATCGATGCGCTCGAGCATCATCAATTCCTTGGCCCGCTCTCGCTCGCATCCCGTCCAGTGCGCAAAGGCGTTATAGGCGGCGCGACCGGCCTGAACGGTCAACTCGTCGGGCACCACCATATTCTGAGGCGTCTGGTATTCCTCGGGCGCCGTCTCGTCAGCGTTGTCGCCGGGCACGATGCGCTCGCTTCGAAAAGCCATGAAATTGGCGCCGATCTTGCGGCTCAACTCCCGGCTCATCTCCACCTCTTCCCCCTCCACGGCCCGGCCCACCTGGGCCACCAGGGCGATGCGCCAGCCCCGGGCCCGCTCCTTTCCACTGACGCCGCACATCTCCTCCAGCGCCTTGACCGCCGGCCGATTCACGCCCTCCAGTCGCTCTCCGCAAAAGGGCGCCGAAAAGACATTGGCCCGCCGCTCTCCAGCCGATGCGATCACCGTCGCCCGCTCCATGGCGTCGGCCAGGATCCCAATATGCAATTGCTGCAGATAACCAATCGTGGGGATATCATCTTCGTGAAAGACCTTCTTTCGAAATAGCCTCCCCGGCACCGTCAGTAGA
>CAYQBU010000100.1:0-12808 GCA_964415785.1 uncultured Bradymonadales bacterium | reverse complement strand
CTGGCCACCGGCTTATGGCCCACGATGGTCAACAGCATCGTAAAGGGAGTTCGATAGGGCCGACTCAACACCACGTGGGTATAACTGGCGCCCTCGAGCACCTCTCCGTCCAACCCCTCCATACTCCGCATGATATGGGCGATCTTCTCCGAATCTCGGGGACCAAAGCTCACCTGGTGATGGCCCTGATAATTCGTCGATTGCCGAGCCTTCATGATCCCCAGGCAGCTTTCCTCGAAGAGTTCTTCCTCTCGAATGGGCTCCACCTCACCAAAGCCCGATGGGCGCTGAAGCGACAATAACTCCAGCGCCTTGTCGGCCTCCTCCATGCTCAGCGCCACGCGCTGTCGGTACCCCACCGGCGAGGCGCTGGCCAGATAATTGGGCATGGAATACCGCGTCTTCTTTTCGCCCTCTCTGGCAAAGGTGGGCTGTCGCTTTCGCCCCTTCTCCGGAGGTTCAATGGGGACTGGCTGAACCTTTTTCTGTCTACTGCTCTTCATCGCGCACTCCTCGACGGCCATTGGCTTTGACGCCACTGATTAGGTCGAGTGCGCTAAATTTTCAATGCGAAGCCCCCTGATCTCAGCCCTCCAGGATTTCCAGCAGCGTCTGCTGATCCCCTCGCGCAAGCGCATCTTCGGCGCGCAGGCTATCCACGGAGCGACCGATGGTGGCCACCGCCAACACCTTCCCCCCCTTGAGGTAGCCCACCGCTGCATCCTGGTTGGCCACGGAACCGGCCACCACGACCTCGTCGAACTCCGCGGCATGGCCCACATAGCTGATCGACACCCCGTGGTGTCGACTCCAGAAGAAGGGGATATGCGTATAGTCTTCACTGGCCTTGCCGAGCACGGAGCGGGCCGCGCGCTGCGCCAGGCGCTGCGCCAGCACCCAGTGCTCGATGCGTGCGCTTCCGCCGCCGATGGGGTCGGGGTATCGGGCCACATCGCCCACGGCGTAGATCGCATCGTCGGAGCTCCTCAGTTCCGAATCGACGACCACCCCGTCGTCGACCTCCAGCCCCGCATCCTCGGCCACATCGACTCTCGGAAGCACCCCCGTGCCCAGCACCACGAAGTCAAATTCGAGTTCTTCTCCATTGCTCAAATAGGCCCGCTTTCCCTCCAATTTTTCCACCCCATTGTCCAGATAGAAGTCTTCGCCAGCCTCTTCGTGCAGCTCTTTTACGAACCCACCGATCTCTTCGCCCATGATTCGGGCCAGCGGCAGCTCTTCGGGAGCCACGATCGCGACGTCGACGCCCCGATTCCGAAGTGAACCCGCGACCTCCAGCCCGATAAATCCCGCTCCCACGACCAGGGCCCGATCCCCCTGGTCGGCAGCTTCGGCAATATCCTTTGCATCGCCGAAGCTGCGCAGCGTAAACGAGGGGCTCGACGCCAGCCCATCGATGGGCGGCACCACCGGCTCTGCACCGGTGGCGTAAAAAAGCACCTCGTAGTCATAGGTCCCGCCAGAGGCCGTATGAACCTCCCTGGCATGCCTGTCGATGCGCACCACCGCTTCGCCGGTGACCAACTCCACGTCCAGCTCCTCCCAATGGGCGTCGCTACCCAGGGGAATCCACTCCTCCGGAGCGTCACCGGCGAGGTAATCCTTCGATAAATTCGGTCTATCTACCGGTCCGCTGGGCTCGTCACCGATCATCGTGATCGCTCCGCGATAACCCTCCTGGCGGAGGGTTTCCACCGCTGCCACCGCCGCCGCCCCGGCGCCCACGATCACCACCGATGCCGGCCCCGGAGCCGATCGCTTCCTCGCTTCCTTCTCTTTTTTGGAAAGCACCCGAAACCGGTCGCCCTCCACCTCCACGGGATAGCACCCCGTGCTCTCGAAGGCCGGCGCTCCCACGGCCTCTCCCGTCTCCAGATCGAAGACGGCGTGGTGCCAGGGACAGCGAATTGTTCCCTCCACCACCAGGCCTTCCTCCAGGGGAGCCCCATAGTGGGTGCACCTGGCCCCGATCGCGAAGATCTCTTCTCCACGCTTAACGACCACGACTTCATCGTCGCCCACCACCCCCGCCAGGGGCTCTCCCTCCTCGAGACGACTTAAAGAAATTCCCTGACTCAGATCCAACCCGTCGACGTCGCTGTCCTGCCTGGCCATATCCATCCTCCAGAGTCAATTTTATCGGTCCTGGGCAAACCTCGCACAAAAGCTGGATCCCACTGAGCAGTTGTCAAACCCCGCGCCACCCAGACCACCGATATACAGGGGAATTACCAATTAAACTCTTTGGGATTGACCCCACGATCGTAGTCGTTATTGTCCCGGTACCAAACTTGATCGTTACATACGCAGTAGAGGTCTATCGTGAGCGCCACAAGTCCTGAGTCCGTCGTCTTACTCACCGGTGCAACGGGCTTTATCGGTAAGGTGATCCTCACCGAACTCATCCGCCGTCGCCAGGAGCTGGGCGTCAAGCAAGTTCAACTGCTGATCCGTCCCCGCACCGACAAGACCCCACAGGAGCGCTTCGACCAGGACCTCGCGACGTCGCCGGCGATGTCGTCAATGCCCCAGGGCTGGGAGCAATACTGCCAGGTCATCGGCGGAGATCTCACCCTTCCGGGCTGCGGCGTCATCCACGAGGATCTCAAGACCATCTTTGAGACCACGACCCACGTCTTTCACTGCGCGGCCAGCGTCGTCTTTGACCGCCCCGTCGCCGAGGCGGCGGAGGCCAATATCGGCGCCTCCCTTCAGGTGCTCGAGATCGCCCGGGGATGCAAAAACCTCGACAATATGACCTCCGTCTCCACCGCCTACGTCACCCCTCACGGCGGCGACACCTTCAAGGTCAAAGAGGCGCTCGTCGATCTCCCCCACTCCGCCCAGGAGTATTACCGCCAGATCCGCGCCGGCGAGCGCGACGGCCAGGCGATGATCAGCGAGACCCATCACCCCAACACCTACACCTTTACGAAATGCCTGGCCGAGCATTTGATGTGGGAGCGCCGCGGCGACGTCCCCCTTCGACTCGTCCGTCCCAGCGTCGTCTGCGCCTCCCGACGCCATCCTCACCCGGGCTGGATCGACAGCCCCGCCGCCTTCGCCGGCTATCTCATCTACGTGGGCATGGGCTACCTCCAGGCCTTCCCCGGTCATCCCTCCTGTCGCCTCGACGTCATCGCCTGTGACGACGTGGTCGACCGCATCCTCGCCGTCAGCCTGGAGCTAGCCATCGAGGATGAAGCAGACCTCGACCAACCCCCCATCGTCCATGCCGTCACCGGCCGCGACAAGGCCACCCGCATGGACATGGGCACCGAGGTCGCCCAGCGCTTCTTCGGCGACTTTCAGGTCGGTCAGTCCAAGCCTCAACTCAAACACCTGGGCCCCGACCACCACGGCTACAAACACGCCCGCTTTCGATATCACCGCCTGCCCTACCTGGTGAAAGACACCATCCTCCGGCTTCGCGGCGACGGCGATATGCGCAAGAAACTCAAAAAGCTCTACGGCAAGATCGAATACGTCAATCAGGCCTTCACTTACTTCTCCAACCATACCTACGACTTCGAGACCTCCATGCCCCTGGGCCGGGGGTTTGACCCCCGCCGCTACATGGAGACCGTGGTCCGCGGCATCTACGCCTATCTCTTGGGCGCCGAGAAAAAAGAGGAGATCATCGAAGAGCTCACCGCCCTGGGCAAAAGCGACCTTCGAAGCCCGGCGATCCGCAAAGAGCTGGATCGCCCCGACTCATCGGAGTGGTCCAGCCAGCAACTGGAACCCCCCCGGCATAAAGTCCTCATTACCGGCGGCACGGGCTTTCTCGGCCGCCATCTCCTGGAGGCCATGACCGACGACGGCTACTTCGACGCCACCCTCCTGGCCCGCGACCCCGCCCGCTTTTTGGACGCCCCCTGGCGCCATGACGTCCTGGAGCCCACCATCCTCCAGGGCGACCTCTTCGACGCCCAGGACCTCGCCGCCACCGGCGCCTTCGACGATATGGAGACCATCTATCACGTCGCCGGCACCGTCCGTCACAGCCGCAAAAACGCCGACCAGCAATATCGCACCAACGTCGACGGCACCCTGGAGATGGTCCGCCTCGCCGGTCGCACGGGAAGCCGCCTGGTCGTCGTCTCCGAGGCCGGCATCGTCGGCGTCTTTAACCACGACGACGTCGTGGGCGACGAACACGCCCCTTTCTGCGAGGAGATCTGCAAGAAGTGGCCCTTCTTCGACTCCAAGATTCAGATGGAAAAGCAGGCCTGGACACTCGCCGAAGAACTGGGCGTCGAGATCATCTTTGTGAGAACCCCCATGCTCTTTGGACCCCGCGATCACGGCGTCGGATCGACCCGCCCGGTCCTGGAGTTGCTCAAGGGCAACGCCATGGCCCTTCCCGATGGCCGCGTCAATTTCGCCGACGTCCGCGATGTCGCCCCCGCCTTGATGGAGGCCGGCCGCGTCGACGACCCCCGTCCCATCTACCACACCAGCGGCGTCGCCCTTCGTATCTCGAGGGTCTTCGAGCTCATCTCTCAGGCCTCAGACACCTCGGCTCCCAGTACCAACCTTCCCGCCCTTCTCCTCCGAAATATCTACGCCATCAACCAGAAATTGGGTCGTCTTATCGAATTCTCTACCCCCGACCCCGTGCTCGCGGAGATGGCCAGTTACTACTGGCGAACCGAAAGCCTCTGGTCTGAAGATGAACTGGGCTACTCCCCCCGAGATCCCGCCGAGACCTTCGCCGACACCATCGCCTGGCTGAGCGAGGAATTTGGCGACACCCATCCCGAGGCTGTGGCATCCTGACCGGCGCCTCCATGGATTGAGCCCACTGCCGTCTGGACAACGGGGCCTCGTCCCCGAATACTACGGCTCAAGCCGTTATAATCTTTCGCGTCAGACAACATGCGCGATCATTCCATTCATTTCTACTTCTCCACAGGCCGCCCATGCTCAATCCTCGCTGCTACCTCCACCTCATCATCCTCTCTCTCGCCCTCTCGCTGGCCGCCTGCGACTCGGCGCCAGAAACCAATGGCGACGACGCACCGGCCGAGCAACAAGGTGCTGAACTCGAAGACGAAGACACCCAACCCGAAGACCAACCCCAGGAGCAAGCCATGGCAGAACCTCAGGACGATCCCCTCGCCGCCCCCGACAACGTCGCCGAACCGCCAGAAGAAGCGGAAGTCACCGATTCCGGCCTCGCCTACATGGTTCTCGAAGAGGGCGATGGCGACACCCATCCCGAGGCCACGGACACCGTCTCCGTCCACTATACCGGCTGGCAGACCGACGGCGAGATGTTCGACAGCTCCGTCGAGCGCGGCGAGCCCACCTCCTTTCCCCTCAATCAGGTCATCGCCGGCTGGACCGAAGGCGTCCAACTGATGGTCGAGGGTGAAAAGACCCTCTTCTGGATCCCCGAAGACCTGGCCTATGGCGGACGCCCTGGCGCCCCCTCGGGCATGTTGGTCTTCGAGGTCGAATTGCTCGAAATCCAGTAATCCGGACGATATCCACCCCACGCCCCTGGGATCGTCCCCAGGGGCGTTCTTCTCTGCCCGCTCAAACCGCCAACGCCTGACAATAGATCACCGTGCCGCACATCTCCTCGCTCCAGCAATCTCCATCGTCCCCATCCACATCGTCGCAGGAGTCCACTTCCTCAGAGGCCGGCGGGCACGCAGGCATCGCCGTGCACTGGCTGGCTTGTTCGTAGCATTCCACGGTCGCACCACAGGCCTCTTCTTCCCAACAGGTCACCCCGTCCTCGTCTGGACACTCCCCCTCAGTGGCCCAGGCCGGGCACGTCGGCTCCTCATCGCAATCCTCTTCGGCAAAGCAACTGATCGTCACCCCACAGAGCGTCTCCTCCCAACAGTTCATCGCTCCCTCATCGGGGCACTCTCCCTCCGTGGACCCTGGAGGACAGACAGGCATCCCGTCACAGATCTCGCCTGGCTCGTGGCACCACAACGTCTCATCACATCCCGGCTCCGAGACCTCCTGGCATAACCCTCCATCGTCGACGCAATACTCCTCGCCGTCGATCTCATTGCTCCCCGACGGACAGGCCAGGTCCTCACAGGCATCGTACTCTTCGCACCAGATCGTCATCCCGCACATCGAGGTCTCAAAGCATGCGTCTTCATCCTCGCATTCGTCTTCTCCAGCGATGGAATGGCTTCCCGATGGACATGTGGGAGCGGCTTCACAATCCTCGCTGAGCACGCAATAGTGCGTCTTCTCACAGACCTCGACCTCCTCGCACTCCGCCCCCGATGGGCACTCATCGCCGTCGACCAGCGTTGCGTCACCGGGACACTCCGCCTCTTCCTCACAGAGATCCCAGTCATCCTCTTCTGAGGTGTCGTCGTCGGAACCGCAGGCCACCAAGAGCCCAACGACCACGATCAGAACCCATCCAATCCCACGTAATCCACGCATACCATCTATCCTTCGTCTGAAAGGCCGGGGCATATTGCTACTGCTTTTGTATAGGCGAACGGTAGCAATTCACGCATCCAGAGTCTAATTTCATCGGCTTCGCGATATCCTGCAGGGCATCGAGGAGTTGATGCTCCAGGCAAAAGAGCTGACTCAGGAGTCCAAACTATCGATGGAGTCGTGGCCCCTTCCATGCCCCCAATCCTCGACTTTGTAATACGTAACCAATCTAGTGAAAATATTCGGTCTCCCCGAGACACCCTCACCGCACTTTCGGTCGCACTCCATGCTGCGTTCCGTCTTCTCATCGCTGGCCGTCCGTAGATCGCTCCTCTTGCTCCTCGCCCTATTGAGCATTGGGAGCATGACCGCCGTACTCTGGGCGTTTAAAGTCAACACCGACTTGAGTGGGTGGACCCCGAATTCCTGCGCTTCTATGGCCAGGTATCACCACCCCGGGTCATTAGCGGAACCGGCGTGTCACCATCCGCCACATCATCACCACGAAACTCAGCAGGCGAAGCCGCACCAACACGGGTAGCCCCTCGCCCTTTGAATACCCCGGATTTTGCTCGCAGAAATAGCGCACATCCGGGTCACGTCGGCGAATTTTTTCTGGAACCTCCAATTGCTTTTCTTTCATGCTTCCTCGATAGCGCCGGGTTACCCCACGGTCCCTATCCCAGAGCTCCCCAAATAGCTCTTCCAGTAGTCCCTCATAGACCTGTCGCTCCCGACCGGGAAAGCTCCGCGATCGATGCGGCCATACATCCGGCATATACCGGGCTGCCAATAGATAGGCTCGAAACCCGGACATCAGCGAAAACCAGTACACCCGGCGAAAGGTCCACATCCCATAGCGCAGAAAGCTCTGCAGGCCCGCCCGCTGAATCAGGTTCTGCCCTCGGTACTCCTCGGCGATGACCACAGACATCGTCACCAGAGCCCGAAAGCGCTTTCGAGCAGCCTCCAGATCTACAATTTTTAGGCGAGTCGTCCCGCAGACCTGGCCCGTATCGCTGTCTTCGTACAAAATCAGGCGGTCGCAGTCGGTAATGCTCTCAGCGATCACTGCCTCCTCATCCCCACTATAATCCCTTAAAAAATCGATGACCTCCCGACGCCGCTCATCACCGAGTTGCGATGGCTTCTCGAATCGAATTCTTGCTTTACTACCCACTGCATACTCCATCCATCGAGCGACCGACCCCCACCCGGTCCAACACCGCCACGATTCTCACTATCATCTGGTCCGCATTGCCTAACACGAAAGTTAGTCCCCACTCAACAAGCTGCTTGACCAAAGTCTGGCCCCCCGACCCGCCCTCATGGCCTCAACAACCGCCAATGAAGATCGCCCAAAAAAGTGGTACCACCCCCCACCGTGAAGCCATGGCCCCGTGCTGCACCGCTGGCGCCCCACCTGATTTCAGTATCATTGAGGAGTACAGATGCTACTCGAACCCGATATTCTCGACCAGTATTTTGTCGAAATCAAAGAGGCCATCAACCAAAAGAAGGTCGACGAGATCGCCCGCTTGTCGGCCTTTCTATCGTCGGCGCGGCTGGCTGACCTCCTCGTTGAGGCTCCTCACGAACTGATCGCCGCCGTCTTTCAGGAGCTTCCCCCCGAGCGAGCGGGGCGCATCCTCGGTCATCTCCCTCCTGCTTTTGCCGCCCAATTGCTCCAGAAGCACACCGATGCCCTGGTCCCCTGGGTGCTCCGATACACCCCTCTCGATCAGGCGGCGGACGTCCTTCTGGCTCTGCCCTCGGATCAGGCGGACCACCTGCTCAATCAGATGAGCTCTTCCTTTCGACACAAGGTCGGCGATCTTCGGCGCTACCCCGAGGGAAGCGCCGGCAGCGTCATGGAGCCCCAATTCTTCACCGCCCATCCCCACCGCACGGTCCGGGAGTTGCGAAAGGCCCTCCTCGACTCCTCGCGCGACTACGAGCGCACCAACACCATCTTTATCGTCGATGAGCAAAACCAGCTATTGGGCGCCCTGCCTATCCAACAGCTCTTTCGAGCGGAGTTGGACAAGCGCCTCGGCGATATCATGGACCCCAGCGTCGTCGCTCTGCGGGTCGACGATACGGCGATTGAGGCCGCCGAGCTCCTCCAAGATCGACGCCTGGCCACCGTGCCCATCCTCGACGACGCGGGCAGCCTCGTCGGTGTCGTCACCTTTGAAGACGCCATCGATATTTTGGCCGGCGACGTCGCTCAGAAATTCGTCCGCGCCGGCGCCGTCTACGAAGACGAATCCTTTTTTACGCCTCCCCTCAAAGCGGTCCGCGGGCGACTGCCCTGGATGGCCTTCAACGTCTTCCTCAACCTGGGCGCCGTCTGGGTGATCACCGGATTTGAGGACACCATCGCCCAGGTCGCCATTCTCGCCGCCTTTCTGCCCATGATCACCGACATGGGCGGTAATGTGGGCATTCAATCGCTATCGGTCTCCATCCGCAGTATCGCTCTCGATGAGGTGCGACTGCGCGATTTCTGGAAAGGGGTCCGAAAGGAAGTCCTCATCGGCCTCATCAATGGCGCTGCCCTGGGAACTCTCTTTGCACTCATCGCCTGGCTGATGCAGGGCGTGCCCGCCCTCGGCCTCATCGCCGGCGTTGCCCTGGGTTGCAATGTGCTGCTTGCGGGGGTTGTCGGCGGCACACTTCCCTTCATCATCAAGCGCCTGGGCAAAGACCCGGCCATGATGACCGGGCCTTTCTTGACCACGATTACGGACATCACAGGTGTGACCATCTACCTGGGACTGGCTACCATCTTTCTCACCGACCTACTGGGAAGCGGTGTGTTGACCTGAGGCCGATGCCCAAAAGCTCCCCTGAGTCTTATTGGAGTTCCAACTCTGGCTCCAACTCCGACCACGGTCGGTCGCCCTGAGAGGCCATATCTTCCAGCAGGGCCTCCAACGTGGTGGCCCTGAAAGTGATATGGCCCACTTCGCCATCAGCCCGCGGGGGCTCCCATAAGACCATCGCCAGTAGATACTCAAGGTCTAGCTCGCAATCGCAGGCCAGCCAGGCCTCCGGGGCTTCCTCAGCAAATTTGCGCTTCCGTGCATCGGGGGTCGCCGTCTCCATGCCATCCATCATCTCCGACACGTCGGGACAGGATTCGAGCAACTCCTCCTGAGCGGCGGGAAGCTCCGCGGGCACCACCATCTCCTCGGGGTGCTCCGGTCGTGCGGACTGGTAATCCTCCATCATCCGCGTCTGCAAGGCCTCCGGGATTCCCTCGGCGCGCTCCCGAAGAGCTGGCGCTCGAAAAGCGAGATAGAACTCCTCGGGCTCCAATTCCTCTGCTTCATCGAGCGCCCTGGCCACCTCTTCGACGCGCTCACCGGTGGCGCTGCCGCGAATCGCAAGCGCCAGGCTCAATCCCTCTGGCTCTTCATCCAAGAGATTTGCCTCCTCAACGCGCTGGCGATAAATCCCCTCGATCCGCTGCGTCAACTCCTCGGGGTCCGTCGTCGACCTTCCCTCCACCTCCAACTCCAGGCCCTTGATCTGTACCAGTAGCGGCGGCCGTTCCGGGAGCACCCCCTGGCGCTCCACCAGCCCGTCCACCACTTCTAATGGCATCGATGCCCGATCCGCATTGGCCAGGCGATAGGCATCGATCCACTCCCCGATCTCCTCGGCCCTCTCCTCGGAGCACTCCCAGTCATTGCTGGGAAAGGCGACCGTCTCCCCGTCAAAAGCCTCTGGCTCTTCATGCTCCCTCTCCCCCTCTTCATCGGCATTGAGCTCCGGCGCTTCTTCCACCGCCTGCTCCCTCTCCTCTACCTCTTCACTCTCACAGCCCACCCCGAGCACCATCAGCGAAACCAGGGCCCACATCTGCCATCGAACTCTCTTCATGATCTCTTCCTTCGTCAAAACACACGCCTTCCAGACGCTCAGTCGTCTTTCGCTGCCATATGCACCACGCGCTGCGGAAAGGGGATCTCAATATCCTCCTCGCGAAAGCGCGTCAGTAGTTTTCGGTTAAAGTGATCCCGTACATGCCGTCGCCCCCGAGGACCATCGAGCCACACATAGATGGTAAACTCCAGAGCATTGTTCCCGAAGCCATCGAAGATCACCTCCGGGGCCTGCTCTTCGCTGATCTCATGATCGCCACTTAGCCGATCCAACACCCCGTCGATGACCTCTGTGACTTGCTCCACATCGCTGCCATAGCCCACCCCCACGGTGAGCTTCATTCGCGTCAACGCCCGCGGCTGATCCCAGTTGACCACCACCTCCTTGGCCAACACATCATTGGGAATGCTCACCAGCAGATTATCCCGCGTTCGAACGACGGTCTTGTGGATATTGATGCGCTCGATATCGCCGAAATAGCCCAGCACCTCCACCCGATTGCCGATCTCAATACTCGGATCGGCAGTCAGGGTGATCCCCGCCAACACATTGGACAATACGGTCTGCGCCGCCAACGCCACCGCCAGCCCCAGAATACCCATGGAGGCCAGAAAGGCGGTGATCTCAATTCCCACCGACCTCAAGGCGATTAAGACACCGGCCGACCAGATCACATAGACGATCACCAGATCGAGGATCCGGATCAGCCGCTCGTCGATATCGGTATCGTCGCGCTGGGCAAAGGGCAGCACATAGAAATTGAGGAAATTCTTGACCAGGCTGGCCAGAATCCAGCTCCCCGTCAGCACAATCGTCGCCTCTCTGAGCCCGTCCCACCTGGCAAAGGCATCGCGGATCTGATCGATGCGAAATAACGAGTAGTGGACCGTCAGCAGTGCCACCGCGATCGCCGCCGGCATCGCGAAGGCCCTCAGCAAGATATTGTCGATGCGATGGGCGTTCTCTTTTCCCGGCGAGCGCATCGACAGACGCTTGAGCAACCTGAAGACCATCCACGCCACCCCCCACCCCAACACCAACACGACGGCCGAGATCGCCAACTCCCCGGGAGGCACCTCTGAGAGGGCCACCGGTTCCAGATGAAGATCAAAATCCTGACCAATCCCCTCGTCACCCTCGCCGTCGCCCGTCGTCGCCTCCTGGGCCCAGACGGGTTTGGTCAACATCACCACACCCGTCATCACAGCCATCAAAACGGCTCGCCTCGTACATCGACCCATCGTCAAACCTCATCCGTGGGAACTCCTGCGTCTTAATCTATGACTCGATACGCTAGGCGAACAACTGTCAAGGCCTGCATCCCGACGTCTCTCTCCTCTTGACGAACGAACCCACCACCGACAATGCTCCCTCTGAAGTCAGGGGTGTCCCGCCGATGGCGGGGCTGAGATTTAACCCGGACTATTCATAACACGTCGTAGCGAGGCAAAATCAGAGCTTAGAGGCCAAAATCGAGCCCCACAGGCGATGCCGGAGGTATCGTCGCGGAGTGTGCCCTGAGCGCAGCGAGGAAATGCCCTTGGGGTGAGATGCAGGCATCTGAGTTCTGATGAGCCGCAGTAGACGAGTCGTGATAAATCCGGGATATACCCTTATCGACCTGATCCGGTTCATACCGGCGTAGGGAGACTCAGACATTTCGAACGCTCTATCCCGATTGCAGTGGCCAATCGTAGCTCTTTACTGGCGGGATATCCGATCGACGATGCCATCCCTGGGCTTCGATGTACCTTTATTTTCTCGAACCCTATGGAGATGCATATGACCGATCGAGCTTTCGACGTTCCCCCCTTCGCCGCTCAATGCCTTGAGGCCTCCCGATCGATGTGGGGCGCTTCCTTTGAACATCCCTTCGTCCTCGCCCTCGCCGAGGGCACCCTGGAAAGCGATAAATTCCGCTTCTACCAGATGCAGGACGCCCGCTATCTGGAGGCATTCTCCGACGCCGCGGCCCTCATTTCTACCCGCGTGGTCGACCCCGACGACAAACTGTGGTTTATCGACGCCGCCCGCATGGCGCTCGTGGTGGAGGGCGAACTCCACGCCGGCTATGGCGAGCAGTTGGGCTATGGCCCCGAAGACATCGCCGCCATCGAGCTCACCCCCAATAACCGGGCCTACCAAAACCACATGATCGAAGCCGCCACCCGCGGCAGCCTGGTGGAGTCCGTCGCCGCCCTCACCCCCTGCCCCTGGCTCTATATCGATCTGGGCCAGCACCTCCTGAAGCAACTGGGATCCATCGACGACGATCACCCCTACGCCGATTGGCTCCGCATGTACTCCGATCCGGAGTTCAACGACTATATGCAGAATATCCTCGCCCGCCTGCAGCGCTACGCCGACGCCGTCGACGACCGCACCCGACAGCGCGCGATCACCGCCTTCAAGACCAGCGCGCGCTACGAATGGATGTTCTGGCAGCAGGCCTGGGAAGAGCAAAACT
>CAYQBU010000099.1:0-14585 GCA_964415785.1 uncultured Bradymonadales bacterium | reverse complement strand
GGTCGTGGGTGATCAGCAATAGCCCCGAGGTGCGCCTCGCCAGATAGCCCTCCAGCCAGGCGACCACCTCCACATCGAGGTGGTTTGTCGGCTCGTCGAGGATCAAGAGATCCGCCGGTCGGATCAGGGCTCGCGCCAGGGCCACCCGCTTTTGCTGGCCGCCGCTCATCGACGCCACATCCATCGAGCTGTCTTCAATCCCCAATTGGCTCAGAATCCGCTTTGCCTCGCTGTCCAGATTCCAGCCATCGACGCGGTCCATCTCCTCCGAGAGGCCAGTGACTTGCTCCAGTATCGCTTCATCCGAGGGCTCCTCCTCCAGGCGACGACAGGCCTCTTCGTAGGACTGGACCACGGCAAACTCTTGAGGTCCCCCGTCGAGCACGGCCTCCAGAGCCGTATGGCTTGAGTCGAGATCGGGACGCTGGTCCAGATATTCGATCCGGGCATCATTGGCCTGCGTGACCCCCCCATCATCGGGGTCCATGCGACCCATCAATATCTTGAGCAAGGTCGATTTCCCGGAGCCATTGACCCCGATAAGCCCCACCCGGTCCTCTTCCGAGATCCCAAAGCTTACATCCTGGAAAAGGACGCGATCGCCAAAGGCTTTCGAAATCCCTTCTGCTGTCAATATCGTCATCCAACGTCCCGTTTACATGGCCCGGCGATACTCGCCGCCCACCTCATAGAGGGTATGAGAAATCTGGCCGAGGCTGGCATAGCGCACGGTGGTCATCAATTCGGCGAAGATATTACCGCCGTCTAACGCCACCTGACGAATTCGCTGAAGCGCCTCTTCGCTCTTGTCACCGTGGCGTTGCTGAAACGTCTCCAGGTTGGCGATCTGAGTCTCTTTTTCGTCATCTGTGGAGCGAATCAACTCCAACTCCTCCTCTTCCTCTTCCCCTTGCAGATGCTCGGGGGGCAAGAAGGTGTTGACCCCGATGATCGGCTGTTCGCCGGAGTGCTTTTTTCGCTCGTAGAGCATCGACTCTTCCTGAATTTTTCCGCGCTGGTACTGATTCTCCATCGCGCCCAGGACCCCACCGCGCCGGTTGAGGCTCTCAAACTCCTGCAGCACCGCCTCTTCCACCAGGTCCGTCAACTCCTCGACAACGAAAGAGCCCTGATTGGGGTTTTCGTTTTTGGCGAGGCCAAATTCGCGGTTGATGATCATCTGGATGGCCATGGCGCGTCGTACGCTCTCCTCGGTGGGCGTCGTGATCGCCTCATCGTAGGCGTTGGTGTGCAGGCTATTGCAGTTATCAAAGAGGGCCAATAGCGCCTGCAAGGTGGTTCGAATATCATTGAACTGAATCTCCTGGGCGTGCAGCGAACGACCCGAGGTCTGAATGTGGTACTTGAGCCGCTGCGAGCGCTTGCTGGCTCCGTACTTCTCTCGCATGGCCACCGACCAGATCCGCCTGGCCACCCGACCCAGGACCGTATACTCCGGGTCCATCCCATTGGAGAAAAAGTAGGAGAGGTTGGGAGCAAATTCGTCGATCTCCATCCCTCGCGACAGGTAGTACTCCACGTAGGTAAAGCCGTTGGCCAGCGTAAACGCCAACTGGCTGATGGGATTGGCCCCGGCCTCAGCGATATGATATCCGCTGATGGAGACGGAGTAATAATTTCGGACCGCCTTCTCGACGAAATACTCCTGCATGTCGCCCATCATTTTCAGGGCAAATTCCGTGGAAAAGATGCACGTATTCTGGGCCTGATCTTCTTTGAGAATATCGGCCTGCACGGTCCCGCGAACCACTTTTAAGGTCTCATCGCGAATTTCGTCGAGCTCCTCGGGGTCCGGGGCTCGTCCATGCTCGTCGCGAAACTGGTCGACCTGTTGGTCGATGGCCGTGTTGAGGAACATGGCCAGGATGATCGGCGCCGGACCGTTGATGGTCATCGACACGCTTGTATTGGGGGCACAGAGGTCAAAACCGTCGTAGAGCCGCTTCATATCGTCCAGGGTGCACACGCTGACCCCGGAGTTGCCCACTTTGCCGTAGATGTCGGGCCGGTGCGCCGGGTCCTCACCGTAGAGGGTCACCGAATCAAAGGCCGTGCTCAGCCGATTGGCAGGCTCTCCTTCGCATAGGTAGTGAAAGCGCTTATTCGTCCGCATCGGCGTCCCCTCACCGGCGAACATCCGCTTGGGCTCCTCGTCGCGGCGCTTAAAGGGAAATACACCGGCCGTAAATGGGAATCGGCCCGGTACATTCTCCAGTAGCTGCCAGGCCACAATATCGCCCCAGTCCCGGTATTTCGGCAATGATACCCTCGGGATTTTCGTGCCCGACAGCGACTCCGTGGTCAGATCAAAGGAAATGGTTCGATCCCGGATCTGAACCTCATAGACCTCCCCGCTATAGTCGTCCTTGAGATCTTCCCATCCCTCTAAGAGCTCCCTGGGCTCATCGTCCAGGGCTTCCCAGAGGCGCTCCTCTTCCTGGGCCAACTCCTCCAGGTCGCCCACCAGCTCGCGCGCCCCCTGAAGGCGATAGAGCTGCGACGCCACCTCCGACTGCTTTTCGACCCACTGGCGGTATTCTCGACAGGCCTCGGCGATCTCGCCCAGATAGCGCCCCCGCGAGCCGGGAATGATGGTGTGATTCTTCTCCGTCACCGGACCGCTTGTCTCCCACCGCGACTCCTCGAGGTCCTGATCGGTGGCTTCCATGACTCTTTTATATAACGCCGTTACCCCCGTGTCGTTGAATTGACTGGCGATGGTCCCAAACACCGGCAAGTCGCCATCTTCAATGTCGTAGCCGATCTGGTGATTTCGCCGCATCTGCTTTCGCACGGCCCGCAGGGCATCTTCGCTGCCCAACTTTTCAAACTTGTTGATCGCCACATAGTCGGCGAAATCGAGCATCCCAATCTTTTCGAGTTGGCTGGCGGCCCCGAACTCACTGGTCATCACATAGAGCGCCTCGTCGGCGTGGTCCACGACCTGCGCATCGCCCTGACCGATGCCGCTGGTCTCAATGATGATGAAGTCAAAGCCGGCAACCTGAGCCAATTCGATGGCGTCGCCAAGCGCGTCGGCCACCTCGCCCTGGCTGTCGCGGGTGGCCAAAGATCGCATAAAGACCCGCTCATCATCGATGGCGTTCATGCGAATGCGGTCGCCCAGCAACGCTCCCCCGCTCTTTCGCCTGGAGGGGTCGCTGCAAAGCAGAGCAATCGTGCGATCCGGAAAATCCAGAAGATAGCGCCGGATCAATTCATCGGTGAGGCTGCTCTTTCCGGCACCACCGGTACCGGTGATCCCCAAAACAGGGGCACGCCTCGCAGGCGTCGGCAACTCCAATGCCTGGAAGCGCCCGGTCTCCGCCATCGTCATCGCACGGGCCAGAGCCGAACGGTCTCCGTCGGCAACTGCCTGAGCTGACACGGCTCCCACCTCGTCGACCAGATCGTAATCAGCGGCCTCCATCATGAGGTTGATCATGCCCTGTAGGCCCATCTGGCGGCCGTCCTCGGGGCTAAAGATCTTGCTGACCCCGTAGGCCTCCAGCTCCTCGATCTCGTCCTCGACGATCACCCCACCGCCTCCGCCATAGACTCGGATATGGCCCGCGCCCCGCTCCTCGAGGAGGTCCACCATATACTTAAAATACTCCACGTGGCCGCCCTGATAACTGGAGACGGCGATGCCCTGGACGTCTTCCTGGATGGCGGCGTCCACGATCTGGGCCACCGAGCGATTATGCCCCAGGTGGATCACCTCCGCCCCCGTGGCCTGAAGAATCCGACGCATCACATTGATCGCCGCGTCATGGCCATCAAAAAGGCTGGCCGCAGTCACAAAACGAACGGGCTCCCGGGGCTCATACTTCTCCGGGGCTTCAGGCGTCGACGGGGCTGATGCGCACATGGATCCTCTCGCGTTTTAGGGGCGATGACTTTGCTGGGGCTCAATAAATCAAAGGCTTTCCCCTGTGGCAAGCCCACACAAGAAAGCCCTCAAATCCTCTCGCTCAGGACCTCAAAAAATAGGGGGAATTCCTCCCAACCCCCCACCCATTCCTCCGCCGACCCCACCTTCGATGCTCGTCACCGTGAGCTGTTCATCCACTTCCACCTGAAGCAGGTTCTCGATGGCCATCAAGGTGCCGGTCATGGAGGCCGGACAGGTCCCGCAGGCTCCCTCGTATCGGATCATCAGCTCATCATCGACCAGTCCCTCGATCTTGAGCCCTCCCCCATCTCCCTGGAGAAAGGGTAGAATCTCGCTCTCGATGATTGCCTCGATTCTCTCCATCCGAGGGTCATCGAGGCCGGGAATCTCCTCATCTTCGCCTCGCAACGCCCCGGAGGCCGAATCTCCCTTGGCCCCGACCTCGGCGTTGATATCTTCAGGGGTCGCCTCTCGAATAGGCTCCGCAATTTCTCGCAAAAGCTCTGCCCAGTCGGCCTGTCCGTCCTGGGTCACCGTGATCCACCGGTCTGCGAAATACACCGAGATAACATGATCGATCTCAAAGATCTTGCGCGCCAGCGGCACCTGCTGTGCAGCCTCCGCATCTTCGAAGGAGTGGGTCACAAAGCCCGTGGTGATCCGCTGATCTACCACAAATTTCATGGCGTTGGGGTTGGGCGTCGGTTCGATTTCTTGAATCTTCATTGTCAATCCTCCTGCTGCCAGACTTCGTGTTCACCTTCCGTCGATGCCCTGTCCTGCCCTTGAATAGCGGCATCGAGGGCGTGCCAGGGAAGGACGGCGCATTTGACTCGTTCCGGCCGCTGACTCACTCCCTGAAAGACGGTCAAATGACCCAGGGTATTTTCATCGGAGGCCGGATCCAACTTGCCGGTGAGCATATGGCGAAACTCCTCGATCAGAGCCCGGGCCTCGGCGAGGGTCTTTCCCTTCATGCGCACCGTCATCATCGACGCCGCCGCTTTCGAGATCGCACAGCCCGTCCCCGAGAAACTCACCTCTTCGATGACATCTTCGTCGTCGACCCGCGCATAGATCGTATAATTGTCGCCACAGAGAGGGTTGTCACCCTCGGCGCTGCAACTGGCCCCTTCCATGGGACCGAAATTTCGAGGCTTCTTATTGTGGTCCAGGATCACTTCCTGGTAGAGGGCTCGCATACTCATCAGCCGAAGATCTCCTTCACCGTGTGCAACCCGGCGATGAGCCGGGCGATATCGAAATCGTTATTATAAAAGGCCAGGGATGCACGGGCGGTGGCCGGCACGCCGAGGCGATCCATCACCGGTTGGGCACAGTGGTGACCGGCGCGAATGGCGACGCCCTCGCTATCGAGGATGGTGCCTATGTCGTGGGGGTGGACTCCCTCTATTTCAAAGGACAACACCGACGCCTTTGACTCCGCCTGACCGATGATGCCAACGCCCTGGATCTCCAGGACGCGGTCGGTGAGAAAGCCCAACAACTCCCGTTCCCGGGCGTCGATGCGCTCCATGCCTATCGACTGGAGGTAGTCGATGGCCGCCCCCAGTCCAATGGCGTCTGCAATCGCCGGCGTTCCCGCCTCAAATTTAAAGGGCAACTGGTTGTACTTGGTCGCCTCCCAGCTCACGCTGAGGATCATGTCTCCGCCGCCCTGATAGGGCACCATCTCATCGAGCCACTCGCGCTTACCCCACAGCACACCGATGCCCGTGGGACCACACATCTTATGACCCGAGAATGCATAGAAGTCACATCCCAGCGCCTGGACGTCCACCGCCATATGGGGCACGGCCTGGGCGCCGTCGACCATCACAGCCGCTCCATAGGGCTCGGCCATCTCCACGATCTCCTCAATGGGGTTGATCGTACCCAGAGCATTGGAGACATGGTTGACGCCGATGAGACGCACCCGCTCATCGAGCAGATCTTCTAGCCTGTCGAGCTCTAACTCGCCCTTGTCACTCATCGGAATGACTCGGATTTCAGCGCCCTTTCGTTCGCACAATTGCTGCCAGGGAACGATATTGGAGTGGTGCTCCATCGCCGAGAGGACGATGACATCGCCTTCCTCCACGAACGTCTCGCCGAAACTAAAGGCCACCAGATTGATGGCCTCCGTGGTGCCTCCCGTAAAGATGCACTCCTCGACCTCCGGGGCATTGATAAAGCCTCTGACCTTCTCTCGGGCTTTGTCGTGGGCCTTCGTCGCCCGTTGACTCAGCGTGTGGACCCCGCGATGAACATTGGAATGCTCTCCACTGTGGTACCACACCCAACGGTCGATCACCGCCTGGGGCATCTGGCTGGAGGCCGCATTATCCAGATAGGCCAACGGATGGTCCTGAACTGACTGTTGGAGCACGGGAAACTCACCCCGAATCTTATCCCACCCCCACTGACTTCGATCCTCGACGGGCGAGGGCTTGGTATGACTTACGTCCATGATGTCCTCAATGGGTTTTCTCCATCAGATAGGTTTCCAGACGCTTTCGGAGCGTATCGATGGTGACATCCTCCAGAATCTCCGCCGCAAACGCATAGGTCAAAAGCGCCCGAGCGTTCTCCGGATCAATGCCTCGGGCCAGCATGTAGAAGAGCTGGTCATCTTCGAGTTGACCCACCGTCGCTCCGTGGGAGCAGACCACGTCGTCGGCGAAGATTTCGAGCTGGGGCTTGGTGTCCACCCTGGCCCGATCGCTTAGCAACAGGTTTTGATTGAGCTGGTTGGAGTCGATGCGCTGAGCATCTTGCTGCACAAAGATCTTGCCATTGAATACGCTATGGGCTCGATCGTCGACGATGGCCTTATGCAACTGATAGCTCGTCGAATCGGGCAACGCATGGTCGATGGCGGTGTGGGTATCCGAGACTTTTGATCCCGTCAGATACACCAACCCATCGAGGGTGCATTCGATATTCGTCCCATCAAAAAGCGTGTAGGAGTCATTTCGAGATAGCTCACCGCCGAGGTTGACGGCCGTCGCCTCGTAATCGCCATCGCGCTGTAACGTGACCTGGTTGCGGGCGATATGAAAACTCTGATCGCCCTGGTCTTGAATCTTAATATGGCGAATGCGAGCGTTTTTACCGACGCTAAATTCCGCCACCACATTGGTGAGGTAAGCGGAGTCTCGACTGGAAATATGCTCCTCGATGACCGTCACCTCTGCACTTTGGCCGGCGGCCACGATCTGGCGTGGATGAGTGGCAAAGGCCTTGTCCGCTCCTCCCACATAGGTGACGTGAATCGGGGTCTCCACCACCACGCCGTCGTCGACCAAGATCACCGCACCGTCTTCAAAATTCGCACCATTGGCGCGGTAGAAGACATCGTCTGCCCAGTAGTCGACGATATCGACGTAGGCCTCGAGCCGATCGAGCTCACCGGCCTGACGCAAGCGGCTAATCGTCGTCACTTCCACGCCTTCGCCGAGCGCCGAGGTATCGGACAATTCCGTCATGAATTGACCATTGGAAAATACCAGGCGCGCTCCCCTGGCCTCCTCGACGGCTCGCTGTCCGAGGACCTCTTCATCGACGAGAGCCGCCACGTCGCCATCGCTGGCGTAGTCTATGCGGGACAGCTTCTTGAGCGAGATGAACTTCCACTCCTCGTGCTTTTGCGTCGGCAATGCCTCGCCCACCAGGCCCTGGATCTGTTGTCGTCGAAAGCTCGTCCACCAATCACCGAGCCCCTCGTCGGAGCGACCGTTGGCGTGATCGATGAGGCGCCCCACAAAGGGATCACGAGCCAAACTCTCTTTTGTCTTCTCCGCACTGCTCATTGCGCCGCTCCCTTCGCTGCAATCTCTTCATAACCGTGCTCTTCGAGTTCCAGGGCCAGTCCCTTGTCTCCGGACTTGACGATCTTTCCATCGAACATCACGTGCACGAAATCGGGCTCCACGTAGTCCAGAATTCGCTGGTAGTGAGTGACCATCACCACTGCATTGTCCTCGTTGGCCAGGGTGTTGATCCCATTAGCCACCACGCGAAGAGCGTCGATGTCTAGGCCACTGTCCGTCTCGTCAAGTATCGCCAACCGCGGCTGCAGCACTGCCATCTGGAGGATTTCGTTGCGCTTTTTCTCGCCTCCGGAGAAGTCCACATTGATGCTTCGATCGAGGAAGTTGGAGTCCATCTCCACGATCTTGGCTTTCTCTCGGATATAGTCGTCGAATTGCAGCGGATCGAGCTCTTCTTTGCCCTGAGCCTTGCGCCGCTCATTATAGGCCTGACGCAAAAACTTGGCGTTGCTCACTCCGGGAATCTCCACCGGATATTGAAAGGCCAAAAAGACGCCGTCTCGGGCGCGCTCGTCGGGTTCCAACTCCAGCAGGTCGTCGCCGTGATAGGTCATCGACCCCTGCTTGACCTCGTAGGTGGGATGGCCGGCCAGAACTTTGGCCAGGGTACTCTTACCACTTCCGTTGGGGCCCATAATCGCGTGGACTTCCCCGGCCTTAACCTCCAGGTCGACCCCTTTGAGGATCGGCGTATCATTTGCACTGGCGTGCAGGTTTTTGATGTTCAAAAGCATGGAACAGGTCCTTTGTAACGTAGGTGTTTGGGCGGCCGCGAAGGCCGCCAACTCGTCGTTTCAAATCGTGATTAACCGACACTTCCCTCGAGTTTGATGCCCAGCAATTTCTGTGCTTCCACGGCAAACTCCATGGGGAGTTCGTGGAAAACATCCTTGCAAAAACCGCTGATGATCATCGAAATCGCGTCTTCCTCGTCGATGCCGCGCTGCAGAAAATAGAACAGCTGCTCTTCGCCGATGCGCGAGGTCGAGGCTTCATGCTCCACCTGGGCGCTGGGGTTTCGGACATCGATATACGGGAAGGTATGAGCCCCGCACCGATCGCCGATGAGCATGGAGTCGCATTCCGAGTAGTTGCGCGCTCCCTTCGCCGAGGGAGTCATCTTCACCAGCCCTCGGTAGCTATTCTGAGAGACACCCGCCGAGATGCCCTTGGAGATGATTGTACTCTTCGTATTCTCCCCGATATGCACCATCTTGGTGCCTGTATCGGCTTGCTGGTGGTTATTGGTCAACGCCACCGAGTAGAATTCTCCCACCGAATTATCGCCCTGCAAAATGCAGGAGGGATACTTCCAGGTAACCGCCGAGCCCGTCTCCACCTGACTCCACGAAATCTTGGAGTTCTTGCCTTTGCAAAGGCCTCGTTTGGTCACGAAGTTATAGATTCCGCCCTTCCCGTCTTCATCGCCGGCGTACCAGTTCTGAACCGTGGAGTACTTGATCTCCGCATTGTCCATCGTCACCAATTCCACCACCGCGGCGTGGAGTTGGTTGGTGTCAAATTGGGGAGCCGTGCACCCCTCCAGATAGCTGACGTAGGAGTCGTCCTCGCAGATGATCAGCGTGCGCTCAAACTGACCGGCGTCCTGGGTATTGATGCGAAAGTAGGTCGACAGCTCCATCGGCGACGTCACCCCTTCGGGCACGTAAACAAAGGAGCCATCGCTGAACACCGCCGAGTTGAGCGCGGCGTAGAAATTATCCGTGTAGGGCACAACGCTTCCCAGATACTGCTCCACCAGCTCCGGAAACTCCTGGACGGCCTCGCTGACCGAGCAAAAGATGACCCCCGCTTCCCTCAACTTCTTCTTGAAGGTCGTCGCCACGCTCACGCTATCAAAGACCGCGTCTACCGCGACATTCTGGAGCATCTTCTGTTCATCCAGAGGGATCCCCAGCTTTTCATAGGTCTCCAGAATCGCCGGATCGACCTCGTCGAGACTATCTTTCTTCGGTTTCTTCTTGGGCTCCGAAAAATAGATGATGTCATCGAAGTTGGGCTTCTCATAGGTGGCATTGACCCAGTCCGGCTCCTCCATCGTCTTCCAATGGCGGTAGGCCTTGAGCCGAAATTCCAACAGAAAATCGGGCTCGTTTTTCTTGGCCGAAATTTTTCGGATCGTGTCTTCGTCGATGCCCGGAGAAAAGCTCTCCATATCGACGTCCGACTGGAAGCCCGCATCGTAGGGCTGGTCGAGGAAATTCTCAATATTGCTGCTCATGGTCACCTCGGAGGTGGAGTAAAAGCCGCGTACTGCGGCGGTTTCAATCGCTAGTGGTTCAATGGCTGGCCATCGAACTCGTTGATCGGTCGTCCGTTGTCGGAAATCGTTCTCGGAGGTGGCGAACCACCTCGGAGTCGTCGTGCATCAGCATCTCGAGTGTGATTCCATCCAGGGTCGCCACCACAAATGCCGAGATATGCTCCCAGACCGGCCGAATCCCGCAGTTGCACCGATTGGCGCATTCCTCGAGTTCGCCGGTGTGGCGCTCGCAAATGTCCTTGGTATCGAAAATGCCTCCCAGCACTCGGATGGCATCGCCCACGGTCATCGTTGATGCCGGTCTTGCCAACACATAGCCCCCATTGGCGCCCCGTCGTGCCTCCACCAGATCTCCCTTGGAGAGAACCCTCAGGATTTTCTGGGTGTAGCTCAGCGACAGGCCCTCGGCGTCCGCTATGTCGGAGGCCGAGATGGCTTTTTCCTGGGTTTGCTCTGCCACTCGTAGCAAGCAACGCAGGCCATACTCTTCGAGCGCTGTGATCTTCATTCGCTGGACCTCTATCAGGGGCTAAATACCTGGAGCTCGGAACAATTCACACTCTTTAGTGCACATTCAAAAACGGAATACATACTCAAAAGTGTGTATTCTGCTCAGGGCGTCCGCCACTGAATGTTGGGCACTCAGCCACAAAAGGCAAGGGAAAATATACAAAAGAGTGTGCTTTCGGTCACCACCGCTGAAAGAGATGCACGCCCGAAGGGCTCACCTCGACATTGAACCCCCGTCTTTGGAGGCCCTCTTCATCGGGGGAATCAAAACTCATCAGGGTCAGCGCCAGTCCCCCGCCGACCATTGCCAGCCCTGTTCCATAGAGCGCCCAGGTGGCCGTTCTCGCGCGGGAAGCAGAGTCCTGCAGGTCGCGTACCCGTTGGACATCGCCATCGTCTCGTGCCGCGGCGAGGTCGTCATTTCTGGACCCAGCGCGGAGATCGAGAATGCCACCGCCAGCCAGCATCAACACCCCGGTGCCCATCGCCCCCATGCCTACCCAATTAAGCGTATGCCTTCCCGAGTCTGGCTCCTCGGCCACCTCTGGGACGTCGGGCTCGTCGACCGAGTCTGGCTCCTCACTCTCGGGAGACAATCGCAATGAGGCACGAATCTCATCGCCCTCTTCCACACGGACACTGATCGTGGCCTCCTGGTGTCCCTCTGCCCGACCCTGAAGCCGATATTCGCCGGCGGCCACGTCCTCGTCGATGGGGCAATTGATGATCCTGGGCCCCTCCAGATCACCACCGCTCATCTCGATGGTCGTCCTCTCCGGCTGGCAGTCGACCGTCAAACGGCCGGGCTCTACGCAGGAGCCCAACTCGTCGAGCAACCCCTGTATCCCCTCGCGGTCGCTTTCACTTACGTCATCGCGATCCAAAAGCTCCAGGTAGGTTTGTTCGGCGTCCAGGCACCGCCCCCACTCATCATAGGCCTGCCCCATTCGGATGGCGATTCGGGGGTGATCGATCAACTCGCGGGCATCGCGCAGCTCCTCGATCGCCAGCGCGAACTCTTCTTCTCCCAGGTATTCACCGCTTTGCCGAAGATGGTTTTCAAAACTCTGGATGTCTTCGTCGCTCAACTCGGAGACCGAACCGTAGACAGGAGTACCCGCGAGTATCCCCACCACCAGGGCGACTACAGCGACACCGATTTTACGAGTCATGGTGGATCCTAATCTCAATCAAAGAGGTGCTCGTCGATCATGCCATCGATATCGGGGCCGTCGCCCTGCCCGTCGTCTGCTTGCTCCGGCTCCGGCTCCGGCTCGTCACCTGGGGTGCTCGAGGGCTCGGAACCTTGAGCGACCGGGTCCGGCTGAGGCGTGGGCTGCGGTGTCGGTTGAGGCGTTGGTTCTTGCTCTTCCTCCTCCTCGGCCTCCAATGCGATCACCAGCCACTCATCGTCGGGGAACTCCTCGACCTCAAAGGTCTCGTGGCCCTCCAATTCGAGGGCCAGAGGTCCTACGTCGAGCCACTCCTCCCGATCGATTTCCAGAGGGCTGCTTCCGATCTCCTCATCACCGGACCAAATGGCAGCACCGGGAGGCTCGCTATCGATGATCACCGCCCGTTCAACGGCCTCGTCGCCCTCCGAGCCCACATCGTCGTCCTCTCTCTCCAGGCCCTCGCCGAGTTGATCTTCAATTTCATCGCTTTCCTCATCGGTCTCTTCCTGACCGACAGCAATAGCAGCGTCCATCTGCTCCTCGGCTATCTCTGCTCCATCAGGGTCTGGGGCCCCCGTGAATACGTAGGCCAGCGCCCCACCGAGCAACACCACCCCGAGACCTCCCAACGCCAGATAGATCCGAGGATTTTTCCAAAGGAGCTGTTCCTCGCCGGACTCGACCACGTCCGTAGAATCGCGTGAGGGACCTCGCGTCTCACTGGGTGGTGTCAGCTGGCGAGTGACGCCTGCATCGGAGTCGCCCATTGGGCCAGGCAAGTCGGGTAAGGGCGTAGCGTCGCTCTCGTTGCGCTCCTGATCGGCCCGTTTCAGATTGTCAATATCATAGGCCGGAAGGGTCGAATCACCTCCTCTTTGCCCAGCCTGATTCCCCGCCCCGGCAAAGGGACCAATGGGCTCGCCACTTCCCTCCACCACATGCTGGGGCAAATCGCGGAGGACGCTCAGATCTGCGCCCTGAGCACTATATATACCGGCCTGAGAGATCTGCGACGACGACGCCCGCACCGAGACCTCTCGGTCGAAATCAAAGACCACCAGGTCGCGGTCCACGGCGTCCTGGCATTCGCGCAATGCGAGATACATGGCATCGGCGTCTTCAAAGCGATCGTCGGGGTGCTTCGCTGTCGCCTTGATCACCACGTCCGCCAGCGGCGTGTCGGCGATCTCCGAGGGAATGACCACCGGCTCTTTGAGGTGCTGAAGCATCGTCTGGGCCATGGCGTCGCCATCAAAGCTTCGCTGACCGGTCATCATCTCCAGAATCACCAGGCCCGCAGCATAGACGTCGGCGGCCTTCCAATTATTGTCCTCGTCCTGGAACATGGACTCCGGCGCGATATACGACGGCGTTCCCGTGATGCTTCCGGTGGCCGTGATCTGCGTCGACGAGGAGTTGACCAACTTGGCCACTCCAAAATCGAGCAATTTGATATCGTCTTCCCCCCGGCGATTGCGGCACACAAAGATATTGGCCGGTTTGATGTCGCGGTGGACGACGCCTTCGCTATGGGCCTCGGCGAGCCCGTCGAGCATCTGTAGCGACATGTCCAGGACTCGCCCCATTTTCAGGGGAGACTCCCGTTTGATGACATCGTCCAATTCCTCGCCATTGAGAAGCTCCATCACCAGAAATAGGACCCCGCCTTCGGTCTTCCCCACATCGTAGACGCGCACAATCGAGTTGTGATCAAAGAGGGTCGCCACTTCCGCCTCCCGGCGAAAGCGGGTCGCAAAGTCGGGATCGCTGACGATATGGGGATGGAGCAACTTCATGGCCACCTGGCGCCCCGTGCGCAACTGGTCGGCCTTCATCACCACCCCCATCCCTCCCGAGGCCACCACCGCTCCCAGGCGGTAGCGCTCGTCGATGACATCGCCCGGAAAGGGAAGCCGAGCCATTCCTGATGTGTTGGCGCTGTTGCTCATCCTATTGCGACCATTTTAGGGGTGTTGGTGCTCATTCGAGGTACCATTGAAGCAGCGGTCGATCCACCCCATCGGCGGCCTCGCCGGCTTGCCAGATACCAGTGAAATCCCAATTTTGGAAATTCGCCGGATCATTAAAATCAGCACTGTCGAGCGGACTGCCTCCGGCGACGCTGCTGGCCTGGTTGGTGGTCTGCGTATCCCAGTAGGAATCCGTGGTGGTGGCGCCATCACTGCTTGCGCCAATGAGCCCTCCCACCCCACCGTCGACGGCGTCCACTGCACCATAGGCATAACAGCGCTGTACGTCGCCATCGATATTGGCACCGACAAGGCCTCCACTGAAGAGGGACGCAGTCGCCGAGGCGCCACTGTAGGAGTCCATTACCGTCCCTCCATCTCCGTTCTGGCCGACCAGACCGCCTGCGTAATCATCAACCACCGTGACCTCACCGAGGGAAAAAGAAGTCTCAATGGTGCCAATGCTCACGCCCACCAGACCTCCTGCCACTTCGACGGAATCCACCGTCGCATCAGCCATCGATCCCACGATCGAGCCGTGGAGTTCTCCCACCAGACCTCCCCCCACCTCCACGGAGACATCCACCGTGGCGGTCGCCGATGAATCCTCAATGTCGCCGCTATACCATCCCACCAGCCCTCCGGAGCGGGCAGTGGCGGTGACGGTTCCCGAGGCGCTGGAGCGCAGAACTACGGTATTCGTGGAACCCCATCCCAGTAGTCCACCGACGCGCACATCCCCCCCCACGGTGGCCTCTGCAGAGCTGTCTTCGATGGAGGCGTCCACCATATAGCCCACCAACCCCCCCGTTCCATCGGCTCCGGTGACCGTTGCTTCCGAATGGCTATTGGAGATGCTTCCCTCGTCGAGCCGGCCAACCAATCCTCCCGTAAAGT
>CAYQBU010000098.1:0-14687 GCA_964415785.1 uncultured Bradymonadales bacterium | reverse complement strand
AACCGAGACAAAAACGGCTTCACAGACCATCAACTCCAGCTCTCCACCACCCCCATCGCCGAATTGAGCACTCCTCACCCTCTGGTCGTCGCCAATATCCTCGCCCCCATTCTCCTGGATCTTCGCGACCATCTCCGGCGCCTCACCGCCCCCGGTGGCCGCCTCATCCTCAGCGGGATCCCCACCGATCAGAGCCCGTCGCTCATTGACGCCTTCGCCACCGATCCCTTTATGCTTCGCCACGAACGCGCCGACGGCCAGTGGTCGGCCCTCGTCCTCGAACGCCTCGACGACTAAACCCCAGGTTCCTCGGTCATGAAACGCATCGATCTTCCCCATGGACTCCTCGTCGACCACGACTCCGGCCACGTCCTCACCCTGCCCAAGCGCACCACTCACTATGTGGTCAACGTCCTTCGCTTCCAGGTTGGCGACCGCTTCGAATTGATCGACGGCACGGGCCGCGTCGCCACTGCTGAACTCCTCAACGCCGACGACTCCGCCCAGGTCCGCCTCCAACAGGTGGACCGGGTCACCTACGCCGAAAGCCCCCTTCACACCACGCTTTTTCAGGCCATCCCCAAGGGTAAACGCTGGGAGTGGCTCATCGAAAAAGCCACGGAGCTAGGCGTCCATCGCATCGTGCCCGTTCACTCTGAACACACCGTCGTCAATCTCCCGGACCATCGGGTCGACGACCGCCTTGAGCGCTGGCAGAAAAAAGCCTCTTCCGCCGCCCGCCAATCCCAGCGGAGTGTTTCGCCCACCATATTGCGCCCATCCTCTCTGGCCGACGCCATCGCCCTCGACGACGCCGACCGCTCCATCGTCGCCCACGTCAATGATCGGGCCAAACCACTGATGGCATGGCTCAATACTGTTGCTCCCATCGATTCGATCAGCATCTGGATCGGCCCCGAGGGCGGCTTTGCCGACGACGAGATTCAACGGCTCGCCGAAACGGGCACGGATCCCATCTTTCTCGGTCCCCGTATCCTGCGCGCCGACACCGCCGGCATCGCCCTGTTGAGCATCCTTCAATCGACCCGAGGCGATCTCAGCCTGGACTGACCCCGCTCTCCTCGACGGGCGGTTCAATCAACTCCTCACTGGACAGCAGCGCACCTACACCGGCGACCAATTCATCGCTGATATCGATGGCATTGGTCGGATGGGGCACCGTATTGCATGTCACCACCTGTTTGACCCCGGCTGCATCGAGCTTGTCCCGCGCTCCATCGGAGAAGAGCCCGTGGATCCCGATACAGATCGGCGCCGCCAATCCCGCATCTCTGATCCACCGCACGGCCTCTACCATCGTCCGACCCGTGGAGATGATATCGTCGATGAGCACCGGCTGGTGCCCCAGGCGCTCCTTGCCCTGAAGCACCCCTTCGATCTCCACGTCGTAATCGCCGCGACGCACCTTCTCCAAAATCAGCGTCGGCATATCGCCCACATCCGCCGCCGCCGACACCCACTGCTCGCTCTCCTCGTCGGGTCCCACCAGCAGCGGCGCGTCCACATGGTCTGCGATCCACCGCCCAATGGCCTCCGTCGCCCTCACTGCCCGCGCCGGAATCGTATACAACCCATCGAGGGTCCCGTAGCGGTGCAGGTGGGGCTCCGCTGTCACCAACCAATCAAAATCTCGGCTGATGAGCTCCGAGAAATACCGGCTCGTCACCGCCTCTCCCGGACGAAATCTCGAATCCTGCCGCATATAGGGCAGGTAGGGGGCCACTACCCCCACCGACGATGCCCCTAACTCTCGGGCCGTCTTTGCCGCATATACCGCCGGCAAAAACTGCCGGTTCGGCCGATGCCAGTCGGCAACCACCAACACCTCGCTTCCCTCCAACGAATTCTCATACCTTAAATAGGTCTCACCATCGGGAAACGTCCGGACGTCCATCGCCGCCGGCTCACCATTTAAACCACTGCATAGCGCAGCGCTCAGCGCCGTCTCCCCCGCCATCGAAACGACTACAGGTCTATTCACACGTACTCTCCTGGTTGAAGTCTTGATTCTCGTTCATTCCATTGCACAACGTCCCATTATATCATTGACCCCCGGCCTGACCCAACCCTCACCGCAATTCCCGCCCGGCGACCCACTTTGGAGACTCCCCCTGCCCTGATTCATCTGCGCAATACTACCCCACTATTCGCCTCTCATTCGGTGCACTCCTCGTCTCGCAAAAGCCCTATTGCTCTCCGCCGGAAGTACGTAGGTACTCCCGGCGAGGACTGGGCGACGAAGGCAAAGCGCGATAACGAGGCGATGCCTTAGCATCGTCGAGGAGTCGCAACACAGCCATCGCCGTTCAGCACCGCCGACAGCGCTTGCGGATTGCCGAAGGTCATCACTATGTCTTTCTTCTCCCTTGCCACAATGCTCTAATGGTACACATTGTACCTTGCCCGGTTTTGATCACCACTGCCACCGGGATCACTTGTATCGCTTTCTGGTAAAGGTATTTTGTGCGCGCCTCATCTATACCAACCTCTCCAACTCCTTTGGCCCTCGGGGTTTTGGCAGCGCTGACACTGGTCATCGCCTCCATCGCTATTCCCCCTTCGGCCAGCGCCCAGATCTATGTCTATCCCCAGCGCCCCACGCAATCGAATGTGCGCTACTTCGACTTCGACTGGCAGCAAACGGATATCCGGATCGGCGAAGATGCACAGGACCCCTCAAGCCGGGCGGCCCGTCGCCACCATCATGCCCACGATCACCTGAGCCACGAAACCCAGCTTCCCGATCACGCTCCCCGTCGCTACGGCCTCGCCGACTTCCAATCCTCTGCCCTCCACTTTGGCTACGGCGGCTTTCCCGACGACCCCGACCAGACCGGCTCTGAGCCCCCACCACCGCGCCACGAGCGCGACGACGAGGACTACGAGGAGTTGGAAGACGTCTTCGAACCCACGGATCTAAGCGACCAATCCGGCGGCGTTCGCCTCTATTTCTACGAGGAAGAGCGGATCATCGCCGAGCGTGCCGCCGCCTCCATCGACCAGACCTATCGCGAATTGGTCGATACCTTTCGCTTTGTCCCCTCCACCACCCTGCCCTACATCCTCTACAATAGTTATCAGGAGTTTTTGCAGACCAATATCTTTCCCGTCCAGGAGGGGGTCCTCGGCGTCACGGGTCGCCAGGACCTGGAGCTTGTCCTCCCCTATTTCGGCGACCACCGCCTCTTCGAACACATCTCGCGCCACGAAATGATCCACCAATTCCAGATCCAGAAGGCCCGAGAGGTGGTGCGCGAGGCAAACCTCTCGGGCGACCCTCTGGATGCCATGCCGCTGTGGTTTATCGAGGGCATGGCCGAGTATTACGCCCTGGGAGGCATCGACGACGAAACCGAGATGCTGTCGCGAGACCTCCTCCTCAACCCCAACCCGCGCGAGGGATTCGTGATCCTCGAGTTCTTTGAGGATCGGCCCTTTAGCCAACTCTGGACCTATAAGGTGGGCCAGATCCGCGTCGCCTTTTTGGAGGAAACCTATGGAGAAAACACCCTCCAAGAGGTCTTCGAACAATCGCACCGCCTGGTTGGGCGCCGCGCCCAGGGGGCGCCGACGCGCAATTTTCGCTCCCTGCTCGCCGAGATCACCGGCGACGACGCCGACACCCTGGCCAAGCGCTTTGAGGGATGGCTAAAGGAGCGATCCTATGAAGCCTACCTCGAGGCGACCCAGGACGCCGCCGACTTCACCTTCCTCAATGCCAGCCGCGGCATCATGCAGCGACTGGCCACCTCGCCCGATGGCAATCTCCTGATGCACCGCTCCATCCAACCCAATACCGGTCAGGTCCGCCTCTACCTCACCGATCATCGCGACCGAAATGACCAGGAGCGAGTGGCCGCCGACGGCACCCCCGGCGTCGAATCGCTTCACCCTGTGGGTCCGCGCAATTTTGATCTTACCGGCGACGAGCTGGTCTTTCTCGCCCGCTCTCGGGGCCACGACGTCCTGTACACCAAGCCCATCGACCATGAGGCCGCGCGCCACGACGACAACTGGTCGGTCGACCTCTCCATCGGTAGCCGCCAGCGCTTTGACCTCAGCGATCACGACCTCATCGCCGCCGAATCACCGACCTATAGCCCCGACGGTGAGCGCATCGCCTTCATCGGCCTCGACGCCGAGGGCCAAAAAGACATCTTTATCTTCCAGGCCCTGGACGACGACGACTTCATCATCACCCGCGTCACCGACCAGCCCCACGCTCCCCGAGGGCTCAGTTGGGGCTCCGGGGGGATCTATTTCACCTCCGACGCCACCGAACATAGCTACTACAACCTCTTTCGCGTCGACATCGATGAGGGCCCGGGCCACGCCGAACGCCTCACCTTTGAAGCCCGTGACCACTACGAACCCCTGGCCCTCGACGATGGCCGCGTCTTTGTCGGCGCCTACTCCGACACCCGTGCCAACATCTACGAATACAGCGACGAAGGCCTGACGCGGCGCACCGACGTGGTCACCGGCCTCTTCGACGTCGCCACCGGTCCCGGTCAGGGGCTGTGGGCCAACTACCAATACCGCGGGCGCCGTCAGCCCGTCTCCATTACCGCCGATACCTTCACCGACCCCGACCCCATCGCTCAACAAGACGACGACGCCGAAGATCCCGCGCCCTACCCCACGATGACCCTCGACGACGCCACCCCCTACGAGGCCCTGAGCCTGACCAACTGGCAGCTCACCAGCCTCTTCGGCGTCCTCGGCGCCAGCAGTTCCGGTATCTTTGGCCAGATCTCGATGCTGACCAATGACCGCCTGCGCAATCACGCCATCTTCCTCAACGTCCTGGCCTTTGGCGATCTCGACAACACCGTCTTCGACCTCCTATACCTCAACCAGGAACAGCGCCTCATCTGGGGCACTGGCCTCTTCCAGGACGTGCGCTACCGCGTCGACCAGACCTTCGACGATGTCGAAGACATGCCCCGCTTTCTCTCCGGCGAGCGCTTCTACGGCGCCCGGGGCTCCCTACGCTATCCCTTTGATCGCTTCAAATTCATCCAGGGTGACCTCGCCGTCGGCGGCGTCACCTACTTTCTGCGCCAGGGCGCCATCAATACCCTGGACAACCAGACGGAAGCTCGCGGAGATATCGATTTTGTTGACGAATGGGAGCAGACCTTTGACGACCACCGCTTCCAGTTCTCTCCCTCGCTGAGCCTGGGCTATAATACGATCCGCCTTCACCCGGGCACCGGTCCCATCGACGGCTCCTCGGCATTGCTCTCCTCACGCCTCAACGTCCAACCCTTTGAGCGCGAGTCCCACGGCTCCCTTCGCTTTGACGCCGAACGCTACTTGCCGATTTACGACCGCATGAACCTCTCCTTTCGCACCGGCATGGGAAGCACCTTTGGTGGCTCTCTATCCCAGCAATTCTTTTTGTCGAGCTTTGATACCCTTCGAGGCGTCGAATTCGGCGACCTGGACTACCTGCTGGGCTCCCAATTCTTTTTCACGAAGCTCGAGCTTCGTTTTCCCCTCAATTTTCTGGTTCGCGTTCCTCTCTTCGACATCGAGGGCGTCGTCGGTGCCGACTTCGGCGGTGCCGGCCAGGGCCTCGAAGACCTGTGGCGCTGGCGCGCCTTCTCCCCGGTCACCGGCCTTAACTTCGGCCTCGGCCCCCTTGTCTTTCGCCTTCACTTCGCCAAACCCATCGACATCGGAGCCCCCCGACTTCCTCGCGATGGTGACTGGATCACCAACTTTTCGCTTGGCTGGCGCTACTGGTAAGTCCCTGGCACCGCCTGTCCGTTTATCGCTGAAACTTGACGTCTCCCAGGCCTTGATCCTAGAACGTCGACGTCCTCGACGTCCCATACTCCTCTTGGAGGTAGTTTCGTGTCCGATCCCATCGAGATTCTGGAGCGCAGGCTTCAAGCGGTCCTTGACGATGAAGCCACCACGCGTGGCCTTCACTTCTTCTGTCAGATTGGTGGGTACGACGACCCTCTGGGCCTGGTTACCATGCAGGTCTCCAGCAGCGGGACCGTCCTGCTTAGCTGGCGCCAAAACGAAGAAGACGTCAGCCTTTGGACCCTTCAATTCACCGAGGCCGACTATCATCAATTCATCCGCCTCTTTTTGACCTACCCCTTTTGGAGCGCCAACCCCACCCGGCGAAAGCGCGAGGATGGCGAACTCAACGTCCACCTGCGCGTCTCCGCTCAGGACGTGGGCACCTTCAAGGGCGTCCAATTCTGGAACGGCGACATGGAGGATTACCGCGTCCTGCGCAAACTCCTCCTCCCTATGGCCAAACTCATTCAGAATATTACCCGCGATACCCTTACCGACGACCACCTCGACCGGGTGATGATGCCTGACTGACAGCCGCCCCCCCGGTCTTACTCACCCACCCTTTTCCAGGACCGCCACCGCTTCCAGGTGCGAGGTCCTGGGAAAGAGATCGAAGAAGCACAGTCCCTCCAGGCTCCACCCTGCGCTTGCCAGCGTCTTGATATCGCGGCCTAGACAGCCCATATCGCAACTGACGTAGATCACCTGGCCGCCACGATCCATGGACGCCAACCTCGACGCCACCTCGTCGGCCCCCACCCGCGGTGGATCCAGAAGCAACACCTCAAACGGCTGATTCAATGCCTGCGCCACCTCTGGCGGCTCACTGAGATCGGCCTCCACAAAGCGCAGATGCTCCAGCCCCTCGCTGATCTCCGCGATCTGGCGCGCCGTCGCCACCGCCCCCTCGCTACTCTCATAGCCCACCAACGACTCCACCACCTCCGCCAGGGCAAAGGAAAAGTTGCCGGAGCCCGAAAATAGCTCCAAAAGCCGGGGACGCTCCCAGGACTGCTCCACGATCTGGCGGACGTGGTCCACCATCTTTCGATTGACCTCCTTATTGGACTGGCGAAACCGGCCGGACTCCACCCGCATCGGGCTCAGCGGTGGATAGGCCAACACCTCTTCGGCCCCCACCGTCGTATCGCCAATAATATAATAATCCTCCCCATCGCCGCTCATGATCTCCACGCCACGCAGAGCCAGTCCCTGCTCCACGAGACGCGACAAATCCTCGAGTTTGGGCTTTCCAATGCGCCCTTTTCGCTTCAACTCGATATGCACCACCGCCCCCCCCTCGCCGGCCGTCTCCACCGTGATATCCGCTGCCCCTAAGCCTCCCAGCACACCCATTAACTCCTGGCGGGCCTCGTCGATCGCCGGCGACGCCACCGGGCAGCGCTCCAACTCCACCACCTGGCGCGTCCCACTGCGAAAGAACCCACAGACCATCTCGCCATCCTGCTCCCTCTGATGAAAGGTGACCCGGGTTCGGTAGTCGCGCACCGATGGCGCTTTCACCACCGGCGTCTCCTCCTCTAATTTCAGACCACTGATCCGACTGATCGCCCCTCGGGCTGCCTCCACCTTCCATTCCAACTCCTTCTCCGGTGAAACCTCCCAAAACTGGCACCCTCCACACCCCCGCGAAAAGGCCTCACACCCCGACTCCCCTCGGTGCTCCGACGCTTGTTCCAGAGCCTCTACCGCGCCCCGGGCCCACCGCTTTTTGTCGGTCTCCAACGCCACCGTCACCGTATCTCCCGGCACCGCTCCCTCCACAAACACCACGCGACCATCGGGCAGATAGCCCAGCCCCTCTCCCCCCTGTGCCAGGCGAATAATATCGATGCCCTCAATGTTCTTGCTCATATCTGCTGCCTTCGCCATATCTAAAATGTACCTTCCAGCGCCTCTCTCAAGCGCTCCCGTGAATCTTCTTCCATCACTTCATCCCCCTCTGCCTCCCCGTCGTATTCACCATCTCGGATAAACCCGAAATCATCCTCCCAATCCTCGTCCAACTCTCCATCTTCGCTATTGACCTGCTGAGCCACCGAGTGAGCCGACAGGATCGTGGAAAACGCATGGGCCGTCGATGACGACACGGCCTGACGGACCGCTCGGTCCCGGTGGACGTCATCTTCTCCGTCCACCACCGGCGGCGTGTCCTCATCATCGACCACCGTCACCGCCATCTCCTCGACGCCAGCGCTCTCCTCCTCGCCGCTGAGCCCCCATACGGCAAGCGCCCCCACCATCACAACCACGGCCGCCACCGCCCCGGCGAGCTTAAGATCGACCTTCGCCGACTCTGCGTCTCCCCCTTCGACGGCCTTATCTTCCGTCGGCTCTTCGCCCACCCCATCGGCCTCGCCGTGCATCGCCAATGTCTGCGCGATCTCACGATCACGGACCGCGCCCTCCTCTTTGCCATCGCCTCCGTCTCCCTCGCCGATCGAGGCCGTGTCCACCAACGGTGGAGACCCTTTTCGCGTCGCCTGCGACCCCTCCCTACCGACCACATCCATGGACGCCGTATCTCCCAACTCGTCGACTTCCCCGCTGTCGAAGCTGGCCGTGGGCATCTCCGCCGATACATCCGGCGCGTCTCTTAGCCAGGCCTGAAGCCCAATGGGGTCGACTTCATGGGCCGGAATCGACTCCAGTAAGTCATCGTCGAAGTCCTCCTCCCGAATCGCCTCCAGACGTCGAACGACCTCCTTCATCGACGACGGCCGCTGCGATGGATCCTTCGACAGCATCTCCATCAATAGATCGTCGAGCGCCGGCGGAACGCTATCGAGCCCGGGCATCGTCGACAGCGCCCGCGCTGGTGCCTTGATATGCTTGACCGCAAAGCCCATCTGTGTCGACGCCTGAAAGGGCAAATTGCCGCTGATCAATTCGTAGATCATCACGGCGATGCCGTAGATATCGGCCGCCCCCCCCACCATATTGCCCTGGGCTTGTTCCGGACTCATATAGGCCGGCGTACCCCACAGGGTCCCGGACTTCGTCATCGTCTCTTCGCGCTTATGCTTGGCGATGCCGAAATCCAACAATTTCGGAAATTCGGAATTGCCCTCCACCTCCAGCAGGAAAATATTCTCCGGTTTTAAATCGCGATGGATCACATCGCGTACGTGGGCCTCGCCCAGCACCCCACAGATCGGCGTGATAATATCGAAGACTTCCCGATAGGAGACAAATCGATAGGCCAGCCGATCGGCCAGGCTCTCCCCATCCAAGAGCTCCATGACCATATATACATGGCCATCGTCGGCCTGCCCGAAATCAAAGAGCCGCACTGCGTGAGGGTGCTTGAGGTTTGAGATCACCCGCGCCTCATACATAAAGCGCTTTCGAATCCCATCATCTCGGGCAAAATCGAGCTTCAATAGCTTCAGGGCCACATCGGTCTCAAAGTCGAGCCGCCGCGCGCTATACACCGCCCCCATTCCCCCTTCGCCTAATTTGCCCTGAATTTGAAACCGCCCATCGAAGATCGTGCCGATCAGCAGATCATCCTGATCCTCGAGATCCGTCTCGATTAACCGCGCCCCATCGTCGGGGCACACCTCCATCGTCGTCACAAAACTTCGACCGCACTGCCAGCAGGTCTTTTCCCTCTTGTTGTCCTCTCCCTTTTTTGTCGATGCGTCGACCACGCCTGGCCTTTCATTCGAGAATCTTCGCTGCCTTCATCGCCCTCTTGCTCCTCCGCCATCCCCGGTCGGGACACGGCCTCGCACCATAGACCAACACCTGGATGGGAGCAATTCCCGAGGTCGACTCCTCGCCCCCAATCCCTTATCGTGGTCTTCCATACTGGTCCTTGCCCCCAACGCCGATCGACCCCTTCAGGAGTTATCCCCCCATGGGACGCACCCAACGGCTTGAACAACCCGAAGAATTCGGCAAATACTACCTCGTCGCTCGCCTGGCCAACGGCCGCATGGCCGAAGTCTACAAGGCCAAGAGCCACGGCGTTGAGGGGTTTGAAAAAGTCCACTGCCTCAAGGTTTTTCACCCCGCCCTGACTGCTCAAGAGGGCTTTGTCGACGTTCTCATCGAAGAGGCCAAGCGCTCCGTCTCCCTATCTCACGCCAATATCGCCCAGGTCCTCGACCTCGGCCGCGAAGACGATCAGGGCCACTACTATACCGCCGTGGAGTTCATCGCCGGCCTCGACCTCGCCCGGGCTCTCAAATTGGCCCGCCAATTCGACCACCCCTGGTCGATGGAGATGTCCGTCTTTACCGCCGCTGAAGTCGCCAAGGCCCTGGACTACGCCCATCGCCGAAAAGACTTTAATTTCAACAACCTCAACATTCTCCACCGCTCGCTTCGCCCTGAAAATATCATGCTCTCCTACGACGGCGAGGTCAAAGTCACCGACTTCGGCATCTCCCGGGCCATCGAGACTTTGGAGCCCATCGATGACGACGATGTTCTGGGCCGCTACCTCTATGCCGCTCCCGAGCGCGCTCGCCAACAGACCCACACCCGACAAAGCGACATCTTTAGCCTCGGCCTCGTCCTCTACGAGATGCTCGCCGGACACCACCCCTACGGAACCGATGCCGACACCGTTCGGCAACGCGCCATGGAGGGCACCATTGCCCCCATCAATGACCATGTCGACATCCCCCGGCCCCTCCAACAAATTCTGGAGTCCATGCTCGTCGTCGACCCCGCCGGGCGCGCCCAGAGCGCCGGCCAACTCTACGAGGAGCTCATCGGCTACCTCTTTGGCAACAACCTCCAGGCCGACAACCGCCAGCTCTCGTTGACCATGCAGGAGCTGCGCCGCCGGGAGCAAAGCATTCCCGACCCCGACATGACCGCCGAGGTGGGCCTGGAGGAGATCAGCCGCCACGAGTTGGAAAATGCCTTCCAGCAGGGCGGTGCCCTCCACACCGACTCCGACTCGCACGAGGCCCCGTCTCCCTCCAGCCAGGCCCTGCCCTCCAGCCAACTTCAGCAGCGCTCCAGGCCTCCCTCCAGCCCCGGATCCTCTCCGCTGCCCGGTGCCCTGGAGTCGCTTTACCAATCCGTCGCCGCCGGTCGCGGCAAGGCCGTCCTCCTCTCCGGTAGCCTTGGACGGGGCCGGGAAGTCCTGGTTGACCGCCTCGCTGAGGCCGTCGACTCCCGACCCAACGCCTCCTCGCGTCTCATCCACACCGCCGACGACGATCGCCTCCGTCCCTTCGGCGTCTTCAGCGATCTGCTCTTAAAGACCCTCCATCAGACCGTGGCCAGTGCTTCCAGTCATCGGACGGATGCCCTCAAAGGCCTTCAACAATGGGGCGTCACCGACGACGCCCGCGCCACCCTCGCCGATCTCTGGGAAGTCGACGAACAACCGGATCTCGATCCCTCCACCCGCAAATCCCATCTCCTCCAGATCGTCTGGGCCATGCTCCAGCATCTGGCCGAAGACGGCACTTTCGTCCTCGTCATCGACCGCGTGGAACGCCTCGACGAACCCTCACTCAGCGTCCTTCGCGATCTCATCGCCTCCATCGGCGATCTCTCCGTGCTCCTCGTCCTGGGCACCCGCAGCGAGGAGTCCGTGCGAGCTCTCTTCGACGCCGGTACCCCCAAAGACCTGGAGGCCATCCACGTCGGCGGCGAAGAACCGCCCACCCCAGAAGATTTGCGCGATCTCTCCGAGGTCGACACCCAGGTCCTCAGCGCCCTCGCCCTCTCCAACCGGCCCATGACCGCCGGCGAGATCAGCTCCCTGCTCAATATCGACGCCCCTCGCGTTGCCGACGCGGCCCAATCCCTGCTCGATCGCGGCGCCCTGCGCCTTCCCCGCCCCGGCCAATATCACTGCGACGTTTCCAACTGGCTGACCTGGCACCAAAACGATCATCGCCACCAACTGGCCTCCATCGCCTCTTCGCTCGCTCGACGCCTCGTCCACCGCCAGTCGCGCCACGCCGGCGACCGCCTCACCCCCACCCTCCTTCGCCTCTACGCCCTCACTGGCGACCGCCGCCGCCTCCTCAACCTCGCCGGTCCCTATGGCGACTGGCTCCAGAAAAACTCCTGGCAGCACACCGCCCTCGCCTACTACGAGTACCTCGGCGAGCTCCTCGGCGTCCACGGCCTCGGCCTTCCTCAAATCCAGGTTCGCTTCGTCGCCGAGGCCGCGGAACTGGCCCTCGAGATGGCCCTCTTTGATCACTGCCGAACCCTGCTTGAGCCCCTCAATGCGCTGACCGAAGCCACGCGCGATCATTTTGGATTTGTCCGCGCTCAGCTGCTCCACGGTCACCTCGCTCTCCAACAAGATGACCTCGACGACGCCCGCGAACACTTTGAGCGCAGCATGGAGACCGCCCGCAGCCTCAAAGCGCCGGAACTTGTCATCCGCGCTTCCCTTGCCATGGCCGCCTGGTTTGAGCGCTACGGCGATCCCGAAGCCGCCCTTCGCCATGTAGGCACCGCCGTCAACCTCGACACCCATCGCATCGCCCCTCGCACCCGGGCCCGCCTCTGGCAGCGCGCCGCCGAGGTCTGGAGTGACCGCGGCATGGTCGGTCGTGCCGCCCAGCCCATCGAGCACCTCCTGTCGCTCGCCAGCCATGCCCCCTATCCCTCGGTTCGCTGCCGTCTGGCCATTGCCCAGGGGCGCCTCGCCTCCCACCGCGGTCAACGAGAGGCCGCCGACACCTATTACGACCAGGCCCTGGGACTCGCCAATAGCCATCAACTCACCGCTCTGGCCATCGAGTCCATGCGCGAGCGCGCCGGACTCTGCGTACGCCATGAGCGCTTCGACGAAGCCATCTCATGGACCCAACAGGTCCAGAGCGTCGCCCAACACCACGGCGATAACTACAGCGCTCAACGCGCCCAGGACCTCCAGGCCCTCGCCCATTGCGAGCTCGGTCGCGACGCCGACGACGCCCTGCTTCAACTGCGGCGCAGCCTTCGCCGGGCCACCGAGCGCGGAGTCCCCAAAGATGTCTTTCGTGGCCACGACTTTTTGGCCCGAGCTCTTCACGCCTGCGGCCGACCCGGCGACGCCGCCCACCATCGCGACCACGCCGCCCGGCTCGCTCAGACCATGCGCATGCATCGCGGTGCCGCCTGAACGCTCCACCTGCCAACAGCCCATCGCCTCAATCGTAGCGCAGTCCATCGACCGGACGCATTCGCGCCGCCCACCAGGACGGTCCCACCGTCACCAGCAGGCAAATTCCAATCGCCACCAGCCCCACCACGCCGAACTCCATCAACTCGATGCGCACCGGCAGGTGGTCGATCATGTAGATCTCTGGATCGAGCCCAAAATCGGCCTGACGAATCGCCAACGATACCGCCAGACCTCCCACCAGCCCCAGCACCGTGCCCACCACCCCAATGATCGCACCCTCGTAGATGAAGATCTTCATCACTTCCCCATTGGTCGCCCCCATCGACTTTAAGATCGCGATCTCTTTATTCTTCTCCAACACGATCATGATCAGCGTGCACACGATATTGAAGCTCGCCACCAGCACGATGAATAGAAATAAGATCGCCAGCACCGTCCGCTGCCACTGCAAGCTGGTAAATAGATTGTGGTTCAATTGGCGCCAATCCATGATCCGATAGCGCCCATCTTCCAGCACCTCCGCGATCCCCGTCGTGATGCCCTCCATGGCGAAGACATCCTCTACTCGAACGTCGACCCCCGTCACCGTATCGCCCTGATCGAAGAAATCCTGCAGCGCTCGAAAATCGGTGAGCACCATCCGGTCATCGTATTCGTGAAACCCGCTTCGATACACCCCCGCCACTTCAAATCGCTCCGACGTCGGCGTGCCCCCGCCCGACTGCCAGCCGCCCCCACCAATGCCCTCCAGAGGACTGGTCACCCGCACCAGATCGCCGGTCTCCACCTGCAATCGATCCGCCAGGCTGCGCCCGATCAATATCTTGGGCACATCCGCCACTCCATCTTCGGGGAACCGGTCGTAGACCATCTCCTCGAGCACCCCCGGCTCCTCGGCATATTTCGGGATATCGCTGACCTCGGCGGCCGTCGCCGGCTCGATGCCCTTGGCCAATATCCCCGCCGTCCGATCGCCGTGGCTGGCGATCATCTCATGAAAGATAAACGGACTCGTCGCCTTGACCCCATCGAGCTTTTCTATCTCCTCTTGAACTTCTGGATAATTTCGAAAATTGACCCCGTACTGCATCACCATCGCGTGGCTATTGACCCCGAGGACCCTCTCCTGGAAGGCGTCCTGGAACCCTCCCGTCACCGCGATCACGCTGGTCAGGGCCATCACGCCCAGAAACACTCCCAGAATCGCAATGACTGTAATCGTCGACACAAACCCGCTGCGTCGACTCTTTAAATGGCGAAAAGCAATAAAGCGTTCGTACGACATGATCTCCTAGTTCTCCGGCGCCGCTTCCATCAACGGCCAGTGTTATCGCACCTCAACCCACCATGGCAATCTCCGCATCGGCTCCTCAATCTGGAAGTGACCCTGCCCAACCCTCTATGCTAAACTATCCGTCCTCGACCCCAGTCCCCTTCTTGTGTGGGAGCCGCCATGACACGCCTTGTTCAACTCTCATTGCCCCTGTTTTTATGCCTCACGCTCATTGGTTGCGCCTCCAGTGATGCCCCGGCCTGCTCCGACCATGATGATTGCGACGGCACCGATATCTGTACCGAGGAGACCTGTCAGCCCGTCGACACGTTTACCTGCGAGGGCAGTAGCGACTGCCCCGGGGACATGACGTGCGTCGACGATCTGTGCGCCCAACCGGCCCCCAACAACCAGCCCGACCCCAATAACCAACCCGACCCCAACAACCAGCCCGAC
>CAYQBU010000097.1:0-14746 GCA_964415785.1 uncultured Bradymonadales bacterium | reverse complement strand
CGCAGCGCCTGAAGTGGGTCGAGGGAAAGAAGGTCACCTTTCCCTGTGGAACGCTCAAATTGAGACGAGAAGCGCCCATCAAATGCAGTGAGCCCAAACCCGACTTTCCGGGGCTATATCGGGAAATAGATACTTAGCCGCCACCCGTGGAGACTGGGGGGCAGTGCGGGGAGTAAAATATGCAAAATAGGCAGTTAGGAACTGCCGGAGTCTTTGAAACGAACTCCGCGCGGTTTGCGCAGCGGTGTGTCAATTTGAAGGCAGGGAGACGCAAGATTTGTCTTGAACCTGTCCAGGAGCGAGCAAATCGAGCCATTGGTAGGCGGTTGGGAGCCAAAAAGGAGGCCCTTATCGACGATCGGCGGACGACAAGGGCCTTCTATTGTGTGTTTTAGTGGTGAAAATGGGAGGTGTTAGAGCTGGACCGACGGTGGTGAAAAGTTGAGTAATGACGCCAGATTAGAGAGAGAATTGGAGTTGGGTGATGAACTCGCTGGCCCGTTGGTCGTGGTTGCCATCGGGGGCGAAAATGGGGCGGTTGCGGTAGTGGGTGGTGACTTTGGCGGTTTGACCGTAGATGTACCAATTGGCGCCGATATTGGCGGTGAGGGCGGGGTCGTCGAGGCGGTCGAAAAGGGATAGTTGGGTGGCGAGGTAGGGTTGGAGTTGGAGGCCTCGGAGCAATTCGGTGGTGGAGTGGCCGAAGAGGTGGCCGGCCTGGAGGTAGAGGTGCTGGCCAGTGCCGATGACGGGGTAGGCGTTGCCAGGGCCGTTGAGGGAAGAGCCGCCTTCGCCGGGGTTCATGGTGCCGGCGTTACGCAGGTAATCGTCGCCCATGTCGAGATGGTAGAAACTGAGGTAGGCGGTGGAGGCGGAGCCGTTGGCAAAGGGGTGTTCGACGAAGAGGTCGGCGCCCAGGGCGAGGTTGTCGTAGGTGTTATCGATGGCTCCGTCGGCGTCGAGGGAGGCCATGGAGTCGGGATGGTAGTAGAAGCCGAGGCCGAGGTTGAAAAGCTTCTTTTGGCCAAGTCGCGTGGCGGGGAGGTAGGGGAGGCGGTTGGGTTCGCTGTCGGCAAAGAAGTATTGGAAGTAGCCCTCGGCGGCGAAAGTGCTGGGGTTGGGGTGAAAGTCGGTGACGCCCTCTTCGTCGGTGGTGGAGGGGGGATCGAAGGGACGGTTGAGGGCCAAGCGGTAGTCGAGATCGCCGAGTTGGCCTTTGGCAAAGAGGCCGGGGAGGCGCGCAACGCGGTCGGTGGCGCCGACGGTGGGCCAGTTGAGGATAGGGGGATCGAGGGCCAGTGAAGAGGTGGAGGCGTTGTTGGTGAGGCGGCTGATGCCGCGCCAGTAGTGCAGGCCGGCGCCGACGGTGAGGCGGTCCTCGATCAGTTGGAAGGCCCCCCAGGCGTCGATGACGCCCAGTTCGGCGCCACCTTGACGGAAGGTTTGATTGTCGGCGCCAAAGTGGAGGACAAACTCCATGCGCTCGTATTGGCCGGAGAGGAGCATGCGCATGCGCCGCATGGCGACATCGGATTCCCAGGAGGCGTCGCGATCGCCGATCATGGTGTCGGGATTCATTTCCATGACGCGAACCCAGGCCTGATGCCAGGTCTGGAGGCGAAGCTGGTGCTCGCCATCGCTCCAGGTCATCTGAGGGGGAGCGGTGTCAGCGCTGGCAGGTTGAGCAATAAAAAGTCCGGCAAAGACGAGGGAGAGGGCGATAAAGAGGCGTAAGAACTGCATGTAACTCCATGATCCCAGTTGCAAAATGCGCGGCACGACGGCCATTGGGTAACCACAGAGGAGCATCATCGCAAGGTAGAAAGCCCCAGGGAGGGGCATCAAATTAGTGGACGGTCCACCGAAAGTGTTGGCCCCAACTGCTGGAGCCCAGGCTGCTGGGGGTGACGAGGGTCAGTTCAATGGAGGCGTCTTGGTTGTGGGGGCCGCAAACTTCGGCGCGACGCTCAACGACGCGGAAAATACGGTCTTCTGGCTCGGTGATTCGAAAGGAGCCAGAGCGATCCTGGGAGTAGTGGTCAAAACTGACGACGTCGCGCTGTCCGGTGAATTGGTAGTCGAGCACCTCGACGTCTTCCGGGCCGGGGTGAGCGGTAATGCCATCGATTTCGATCTCGTAGCTGGAGAGAGGCAGGTCAAGATTGACACTGACGCGCATCAAGAGGTCAACGCAGGCTTGAGTATCATCAACGGAGATGAGGGTAGCCTCGTTGATGACGGCTTCTCGCGAAATTCCACCGGGTGTATTTTCCTGAATGGAGGTGCTGCGACCGTATTGCATGAACCCCGTAAGGCGAGCGTCATAGGTGCCGATTTGATCGGGGGTGATCGTGCGATCGACCCCGCTATAACTGCACGATGTCGCCCCCACGGTGATGAGAGTGAGGACGATTATGAGCACTGGATTTACGGTCGTTTTCATGGCAGAGAGGGGGAGTGGGAGAGCGATGAACTAGGAGATTGGGTTTTTATAGCACTGGAAGAGCGATGTCTGAAGCGGTATTTCCGGCGGTCTTATACGTGCATTATTTTGGGATGGTGATGCTTCTGGTGGGGGCGTTGGTGGTGTGGCGTGTGGCTGATGTGCGCTGGAGGCAGCGAGCGGCGTATTTGGTGGCGGCGCCGGGGTTTATCATGGCCTGGGGCGGAGGTCATATCAGCACGGAGTTTATGGAGAGGGAGTTGTTTTCGGTGGGTATGGTGGTGGGGTTTTTGGCGTTGACGGCGGTGATGAATGGGGCGCATTGGTGGGCGGCGCGGGGGCCGGGGACCGGTTGGTCAAGAGATGGTGAGGGGTTGGGGTTAGGCTTGAATTTGAAGACCTTCGGCTATGTGGAAGGGGCGTCACTGGTGGGGCTGTTATTTGTGGCGATGCCGTTTCGGTACCTTGGAGGGATCGATGAGCCGGTGAGGTATGTGGGGATGATCCACGGGGTGCTGTTTATGGTCTTTGTGGGGTGGGTGATGTGGGTGGGGTGGTCGCAGAAATGGAGGTTGGAGAAGGTGGCCGGAGCGTTGGCGGCGTCGGTAATTCCATTTGCTCCGTACGTGGCGGATCTGGCGGAGGATTGAGGGGCTAAAGTGATGAAAGTGGCGAGAAATGGGGGCGATGTCGCACCGTCGGTGTGTGGTTAGGCGAAGACGATGGTGCGATTTTGGTCGACGAGGATGCGGTCTTCGAGGTGCCATTTGACGGCGCGGGCGAGGACGTTGCGCTCGACGGTGGCGCCGAGTTCTTTGAGGTCGGAGATATGTTGTTTGTGGGAGACGCGGATGACGTCCTGGTCGATGATGGGGCCGGCGTCGAGGTCTTCGGTGACGTAGTGGGCGGTGGCGCCGATGAGTTTGACGCCCCGTTGTTTGGCCTTGCGGTAGGGGGAGGCACCGACGAAGGCGGGGAGAAAGGAGTGGTGGATGTTGATGATGCGGTTGGGGAAGCGGTCGACGACGGTGGGGGTGAGGATCTGCATGTATCGGGCGAGGATGATGAGGTCGATGTGGTCGCCGAGGAGGTCGAGGGCCTGGGCTTCGGCGTCGGCTTTGTTGCCCTTTTGGACGGGGATGTGGTGGTAGGGGATGTCGAAGCGCTCGACGTCGTCGCGCAGATCGGGGTGGTTGCTGATGACCATGGAGATGTGGGTGTCGAGGTCGCCGCGGTCGTGGCGCCAGAGGAGTTCGAGGAGGGCGTGGTCATATTTGGAGACGAAGATGGCGGTGTTGGGGGTGTCGGCGACGAAGCGGATGCGCCATTGCATCTGGTAGTCGTCGGCGACGGCGCGTTGGAAGGAGCGCTCCAGGACATTGGCGGGCAGCTGTTGGTGGGGGAGTTGGAATTCGAGGCGGAGAAAGAATTTGCCGCCCGTGGGGTCGGTGGAATGTTGGTCAAGAGCGGTGATATTGGCGCCGTGGTGGAAGAGGAAGTTGGAGATGGCGGCGACGATACCGGGGCGGTCAGGGCAGGTGACGAGGAGGCGAGCCCGTTTGTCGGGGCTGGGATCGGGGGAGGGAAGTTGGTCGGTCATGGAAGAGAGGCTCCAGGGGGTAGGCTTGCCAATGCATTGGGATAGGGCAAGACTAAGGGCTAAGTAAGGAAAGTGGAAGATAGGCCAATAAAGAGGCGAGGTGTTGATATGGAAGAATCGATGCTCATAGGTGGGCTGCTGGTGGTGGGTGCGTTGGTGGCGGTGGGGTTTGCGATTCACGCCTTTCTCAAGGGGCAAAAGATCGGGCAGGTCCAGGAGGCGTCGCCGGAATCAGTGACCACGGGGATGGTGGCGATCGACGGGCGGGTGGAAGCGGAGGGGCCGTTGTTGAAGGCGCCGATAAGCGAGGAGGAGTGTGTGGCTTTTGACTATAGGATCCAGGAGCAGCGGCGGCAGCGGCGGCGCAACAGGGGGTCGTCCAAAAAGTCACGAAATCAGCGAACGAAGCGGCGTTGGGAGACCGTGGAGTCGGGGTGTCGGGGATCGCGTTTTCGGGTGGTGGGCCAGCAGGGGGCGGTGGTGGTCGACGGGCAGGCCGCCGATATCGACATCAAGGATACCAAGTTGTCGAGGCGCTCGCGGGGGGGCGGTCTGGATCTGGATTCCAACGGGGGAGGCATTGGGGGCGCGCTGGCGGGGATGGCCAATGCGGCGACGTCGCGCCCGCGGCGCTACCGAGAAAAACGACTGGAAGTGGGTGAAACGGTTTATGTGATCGGCGAGGCGTCGAGGCGCGGTGAAACGGTGGAGATAGGCATGCCGTCGGAGGGCAACCTGTTCGTGATCTCCGATCGGGATGCGTCGTCATTGGCGCGCTCGAGCTATATCACTGCGGCGATCCTGACGGTGGTGGCGGTGGCGCTGATCGGGGTGGGCGTGGCGGTCATGTTGTAGAGCGAAGAAAGAAAATAAGTTGTGGCTCAGGAGGAGGCGAGATGAAGAGGAAAGAAAAGATCTATTTTTTTCACGGGCTGGAGTCGGCCCCGGTGGGCACGAAGTCGATCCATCTGGGGAAGCATTTTGAGGTGGAAAGCCCCGATTTTCAGGAGATGGATATCTGGGAGCGCCTGGAGAAGGCGGAGGCGATCACAGAGGGAGAAGAGGAGATGGTGGTGGTGGGCTCGTCGTTTGGGGGCTTGCTGACAGCGCTGCTCTACAATCGGCACCCGGAGCGGTTTGGAGGCTATGTATTGATGGCGCCGGCCCTTCATCACCCGGCAGCCGAGGAGATCGAGGGGATGCCTCCACAGGAGCGAGCGGCGATCATTCACGGGGTGGACGACGAAGTGGTGCCCCTGGAGGCGATCAAGGAGCTTTGCCAACAGTTCGGTTTAAAGGTCCAGGAAGTGGACGATGGCCACCGACTGCACGGCGCCCTGGATCATATGGTGGCGGCAACGCAGCGGGTATTGGGCAAGGACTAAGCATCGGTCAGGGCATCAGAAAGGGCGTCGATGGAGCGCTGGACGCGGGCGGTGTCGTCGCTGCTGCCCCGGCGTTTCCACCAACGGAGTGCGACCTGGAGGGTGGCATGTTGGCGCTGTGTTTCGCCGTGGATGGCGAGGGCGTCGGCGGCGACCTCCATCAATGCGGGATAGTCCTTGAAATGGGGGAGGTCTTTGGGCCAGGGAGCTTGCTGTTTTTGGAGAAGGGAATCGAAGCGCTCCCAGTCGCCGAGGCCGGCCCAGAGGGTGAGGCGGCAAAGCTCGTGGGCCTTGTCGTGGAGGATGATGTGTTCGCGCTCGGTGAGTTCGCAAAACTCGTCGAGGAATACTCGGGCCTTCTCCCAGTGGTGGTCCAAGAGCTCGGTCTGGGCGCTATTGAGGAGGGCAGTGGCGACGGGTTCGTGGCGGTGGAGCTCGACGCTGATTTCGGCGTAGCGTGCATAGCATTTGCGAGCGGTGTCGCTATCGCCCTGAAAGCGAGCGTGATCGCCGAGGTGGTTGAGGCAGCGGCACTCCAGGGTGCGAAAGCCGGCCTGGCGGCATTCTCGGAGTAGAGCCTGGAGGGAGGCGGTGGGGTGTTCTTCGTCGCCGGTGGCGATGTCGATGAGCAGGCGGATCTGGCGCCATTTGAGGGTGACGAAGCGATGGTTGAGCTGCTCGACATAGGGTCGGGCCTGTTCGATGAGGCGTGAGGCACGGTCGTGGTTGCGGTGGAGGTAGGCGATCCAGGCCTGGTGCTGGAGTTGTCGAGAGAGAGGGCCGGGGTCGCCGAGGGCAGAGAGGATCTCAAGGGATTGGTCGAGGGCCTCGTTACAGGCTTGATATTGATGAAGGTGTTGATGGCAGAGGGCTTTGAGGCGAAGGCCCCAGGCGTAGGTTAGAGGGTGGGCGTCAGGGTCGATGAGGGGCAGCAAGGCGTCGGTCTGCCCCAGGACCTCGTCGGGAGGGGTGTTGGACCACAGCTGGCAGCGGAGGGTGCCGATCTGGTTTTCGAGGCGAGCGTGGTGGTCGTGGGGGTATTGGAGTTCGTCGAGAATCTGTTGGCGTTGGTCGAGGACCTGAAGGCGGGCGGGGATGTCGCCGAGTTTGCGAAGGCGATGCTGTTCTTCGAGCAGTGGGGTCAGGGCGTCTTGGAGGTCGCCGGCGGCGATGAGGTGGGCGGCTCGTCGAGCGGCGCTATACTCGCGGCGGTTGGCGTAGAGTGAAGTGAGCATTTGAGCGCAGCGTCGGTGGTGGTGGGTCCAGCGTCCGCGCTGTCGAGCGCGGGCCTCGATGGAGTCGACGAGGAGGCCGTGAGTAAAGGAGACCCCGCCAGGCTGGCGCTTGAGGAGGCCCCTGGAGGTCAAGATTTCGAGGAGTTGGCGAAGCGAGGCCTCGTCGATCTCGTTGCAGAGGGCGAACCACTCGACGGTGGTGAATTCGCGGCCAAGGGCGGCGGCCATCTCAAGGGCGATACGAGAGGGTTTGCGCTGGTAGAGAGGAAGTTCGGCAAAGGCGCGGTCCAGGCGATCCCACCAGAGCTGGTGGATGTCGTCGGGGAGGGCGTCGGCCATTTGGGAGTGGACGTGAAAGCCCTGGTCGCCGGCGGAGAGAGCACCGGCGTCGATCCAATTACTGAGGAGCTGAGAGGTAAAGAGGGGATGGCCCTCGGTGCGATCGAAGAGGAGGTCGGCGGCGTCGTCGGTCAGCGGCAGGGTATGCTGAATAAGGCGGTGGTGGTCATTGGCGTCCAGGGGGGTGAGTTCGTAGGTCTGGACGGCGTCGGATTGCTGCCACTGGTGCTGAAAGTCGGAGAGCTGAGAGGAGTCCTCAAGAGGGGTTTCGGGGAGGGTCTGAAGGATGAGAAGAGGGAGGGGCTGAGAGGTATATTTGAGGAGGAAGGAGGTCCATTGGAGGGCCTCGAGGTTCCACTGGGCGTCATCGAGGATGAGGATCACCGGGCGCTGGCGGGCGAGGCGATGGAGCAGGCGGGTAAGGACGGCGAAACGCTGGCGACGGTTGGCGAAGTGGTAGCCTGGGCCGTCGAAGTCTTCGGCGCCGTCGGTGGGAAAGACGAGTTCGGTGAGGGCGCGGGCATCGGTGTTGCGAAAGGAGTCCTCATTGTCGAGAGGGGGTAGGGCGTCGAGGAGGTGGTCGTGGAAGGCGCCGCGGCCGATATTCCAGCCCTGGAAGGCGCGACGAACCATGCCGGCGAGGCCCTCGGTGGGGCCGCGACCGGATCGGGTGTGGATGGCGCCGAGGCTGTGGGCGACGCCCAGTTCACGAGCCCGAGTGGCCATCCAATGGGCGAGGCGGCTGCGTCCAGCGCCGAGGGGACCGACGAGGTTGACGAGGTGGGGGTGTTGGCGTTGGTGGCATTGGCGCAGGGTCTTCCAGATGAGATCGCGTCCCGGATCCTGGTTGACGAAGGGGGGCTCGCGCAGATCGAAGAGGCCAAGGCCGGTATCGACCAGCGGGGTGGGAAGCTGGTGGGTGGAGGGTGGCGCCCAGTGGTCGGGGAAATGGATGGGTGGAATGGCGATGGGCTGTGGGTTGGGCGATGGGGTGGCGGGTTCCGGCTGGGGAGTCGACTCAGGGGGGGCGCCGATGCCGGCGAGGACAGCCTCAAGGGTGGGGGCAATGGGCGCAGAGGTGGTCCGGGCGTCCTTGGGTGTCGAGATGCTGGGCTCGAGGGGTTGGGGGGTGCCCAGGGCTCCGGAAGTATCCGCCTCGGGGAGGGCGCGGGCGGCGTCGGCGGCGGATTGGAAGCGTTGGTCGATAGCGATAGAGATGGCGCGGCGAACCCAGTGATGGAAAGCGTCGGGGACGGGGAAGCGGGGCGTCATGGAGGGGCGGTCAGAGGAGGTGTGGGCGTGGAGGCGGTCGAGGGTGGAACCATCACTGAAGGGGGGAGCACCGCAGGCGAGTTCAAAGGCGATGCATCCCAGTCCATAGAGGTCGGTCCAGGGCCCGTAGCGCCGCCACTGAGCCTGGGCTTGTTCAGGGGCCATGTAGTTGGGGGTGCCGGAGATGGTGCCCAGATATTGGGGTGACTCGGCGACATGGTCGCGAAAGACGTGGGCGAGGCCGAAGTCGGTCAGTTTACACAGGAAGGGAAGTTCGTCCTGGGGGTCGGGAAAGAGCAGGAGGTTGGCCGGTTTGAGGTCGCGATGGATGACGCTGCGGGCGTGGGCGTAGGCCAGTCCATCGAGGATCTGCTGGAGGAGCAACCGGAGGGTTGGCCAGTCGTCGACGAACGCCTGGTCGGCGAGGGTGCCCAGAGGGGCCAATTCCATGGCCACGAAATGGGCGTTGGCGGGGATGGGGAGGTCGTCACGGGGGAGATCGTCGGGGATCTGGCCGTAGTCAAAGAGGTAGGCGATGTGGGGGTGGCGAAGGGCGGCGTGGGCCTGGACCTCGCGACGGAAGTCGGATTGGCGATCGGATTGGACATCGGTGCTGTTGAGAAACTTGACGGCCACGGGAAGTTCGGTGCGCCGATGTTGGCCGGCGACGACGACGCCCATGCCACCGCGGCCGAGGATTCGATCGAGGTCAATGGAGCGTAACGCGATCGAAGAAGGCATGAAGGAGTCCGAGGAAGTGGCGCGGCTTGCAGAGCATAAAAAAGGAGTGAGCGTCGGCTAACCCTACCGTCAATGAGAGGCACTCGTCCAGCGGATCGAGAGAGGACAGCGGAAAAAGCGAGGGAGATTGAAGTTGATCGGTGGGAGGGGATAGACTGGCCCGGGTGAGCCTGCGAGAAATTCAATAAAAATAGAGTGGAGGATGACAATGGCCAAGATGATTCCAGGGCGACCGCCCCAGGGGGGAGGCATTACGACATCGGAAGTGGAGGTATGGGAAGCATTGATGGATGGGTTGGACGATGACTTTTATGTCTACCACAGCCTGCCATTTTTGCGTAAAGATGGATATCAGGAAGAGGTGGACTTTTTGATCCTGCATCGGCGATGGGGGGTGTTGAACCTGGAGTGCAAGGGATGGGGAGTGGAGTGGGAGAACGGCAAGTGGTTTCGGCTCGGTCCAGCGGGGACGAAGGAGCGGCTAAAAAAGACGCCGATGGAGCAAGCGCGGGGCCAGATCAGTGGGGTGATCGACAAGTTTTCAGCACCGCTGAGACGGGCGGGGATCCACTGGGCAGACCGGCATGAGTTTCCGGTGGTCTGTGCATGGGGATTGATCTTTCCCAAGACCAAAATACGGGAGCGAGATCTGCCGACGACGCTGGAGCCAGAGGTGGTACTGGACAGCGAGGTGATGCGTGGCGATTTGCAGGAAGCGATCGAGGATATTTACCGCTATCACGGGCAGAAGTTACAGCCGAAGGATATGGTGTTGACCGAGGAGGAATTCCGGGTGTTTCGAGAGGTGTTTTGCCCGGAGGGAAAAATTGAGCGAGAGGCATTGGCGGCGTCGATCTTTCGAGAGAGGGAGAAGCAGATTCAGCTATCGAAGCGTCAGCGCGAGGCGGCGCGTTGGGTGGTGGCCAACCAGAGGGTGAGTGTGAGGGGCGGGGCAGGCACGGGAAAGACGGTGCTGGCCCTGTATTGTGCCGAAGCGTTGGTGAAAGAGGGGGAGCGGGTGCTGCTGACCTGTTTTAATCGGGATCTGGCCTATCACTTGAGGCAGGCCGAGGAGCGGTGTGCGAGCGAAGAGGGCGAGATCGTGGTGCGCCATTTCCACGATCTGTGCGCCCAGGCGATCGAGACGTTGGATGGACGCTATGAGTTTCCGTCGGGGTCGGCGACGAAAGAGGAAAGAAAGCACTTTTGGCAAGAAGAGTCGGCGATGGCGCTTATGGAAGCGATCGCGGAAGGGGTCTTTGAACACGGACCCTTCGACAGCATATTGGTGGATGAAGGACAGGACTTCAGGGGGTTGTGGTGGGAGGTGCTAGAGCTGTTGTTGAAGGATGGAGACGAGGCACGGTTGGTGGTATTTCACGACAAAGAGCAGGCTATTTTTGGTCGTGAACCGTCGATACCGGAGTTGGATATGGATGTCCCGTTGGAGACCAACTTTCGGAATACGCAGGCGATCGCGGAGGTGGTCGACCAATTGTCAGATGTAAGAGTTAAAAGCAGTGCCGAGGCGCCGGAAGGAGAGGCGCCGACGGTGATTCAGCAAAAGGGGCCGAGTTGGACCGGACGCAAGATCAAAGCGCTGGTGGAGAGGCTGCTGGAGGAACAGAAATTGGAGCCAGAACAGGTGGTGGTGTTGACGCCCCATAGCAAGGGCAATTCATCGATGAAAGGGGTGGATCGGATAGGGGTGTGGCCGGTGGTCGATGGGGTGAAAGAGTGGGAAGCGGGAGAGGGAGTGCTGCACGCGACGGTGAGCGGATTTAAGGGGTTGGAGGCCGATGTAGTGGTGCTGGCGGACGTGGATCCGGAGGACGAGCGGTGTAGTCGTAATTGGCGGTACGTGGCGGCGTCGCGGGCCAAGCACCGGCTCTTCGTGCTGGAAAAGGGGCACTGGTTGAGCGATTAGAAAGCTCAAGGGGAGCCAAAGGTCATGCCGAGCCAGAAGGTCTGGTAGGTCAAATTGTCGAAGCCGGTTTCGGTGTAGCGCGAGTGGCGAAATTGGGTGATGAAGCCAAGGGTTCCCTCGGAGTGGAATTGGTAAGTCAACACAAAGGGGTTGAGTCCGGAGATGGAGTCAGTATTGGATTCGTTGAGACTGCGAAGATTGCTGAGTCCAGCGCCGATGAGAAAGAGGTGTCGGTTGGAGAGGGGAAGTTGGAGATAGAGGTTGAGGTCCAATTGAGTGGGAGCGTCGTCAAAGCCGGTGAAGTAGCTAAACCCAGCCTCGAGGCTGAAGGGGCTGGAGGCGTGAAAGAGGGCTCCACCATGGAGGGTGGAGATATCTTCGAACTCGAATAGGGCCTGCCCGTATCCCAGGAATAGCTCAATGGAGGGGATATTGGATCCGGAGGACGAAGCAGTGGAAGAAGGGGAAGCGTCAGAGGGGGGTTGATCGGTGGAGGAAGTGTCGGTGGAGGGCAGGGAAGGGGGTTCGTTGGAGGGGGGAGAGGTGCGCGGGCGGGGTGATTGAGGAGCGGAGGAGGCGGACTCCGTGGAGGAGACGGAGTCCGTGGAGGTGTCGTCATCGTCACCTTCGTAAGTTGGGTCAGGTAGAAGGGAGCGGGCCCGATCGTCTTGGCCAGAGGCGATCGAGGGCCGCAGGGTATGCCAGGTGAGTTGATCGGAGGGAAGCTCAAAGGGCTCGGCCCGGGGCTGGTCGTCGGCGTAGGGAGCAGGTGGAGGCGGTTGTTCGGTCTGTTCGGCTTGTTCGGGTTCGGGTTCGGGTTCGGGTTCGGGTTCGGGTTCGGGGGGCGCGGGCTGGTCGTCGGGATTGTCGGCGGCTGGAGCATCGAGTTTGGAATCGGATGGGGACTCGGAGTTCGGGGCAGAGGCGATGGCCTGGAGAGGCAAGTCGACGGTGATCTCTCGGGGCTCGTCAATATCGACGGAGTGGGTCAGGCTGGCGTCGTCGAGGGCGGCGAAAAACTGGAAGGTGCCGGGGGGCACCTCGAGGGGTTGATCACAGGCGAGGTCGGGGTAGTCGGGGTGATGAAGGCGGGTGTCGGGGTCGGCGCACTCGATGACAAGGGTCGCCGTCGAGGGGGGGGGTTCGGCAAAGGCCGAGGGGACCCCGATGAGGAGGGTGGCGAGGATGAGATGGGGGGTGATGGCCTTCATGAGGCAACCTCAAGGGGTTAGCGAAGCTGAGAGAAATTGAAGAGCTGGAAGCGATCGGGGTTGATGTCGACCTGACGTTCATCGGCGCCGGTACCGACGGAGAGGTTGAGGGTGCGGGGCCCCTCGCCGAGGGGGAGGCGGATGAGGTGAATCTCGTCGGGGAGGGTGGTCCAACTTCGGGTGTCGGGGGTGTCGGCGATGGCGAGGGTGGTGGAGCTGAAGAGCCCGGCCAGGGTGCCGAGGGTGCTGGAGCCGGAGATGGCTTCGACGCCGGCGCTGACGCCCTCGCCGACGGCCAGGCGGGTGACGGCGCGGGAGATGCCGGCGGCCAGGGAGGCGGTGGCGATGCTGTCCCACTCCTGGGTGATCTGAGTGCTGAGTTTGATGGGGCTCTGGAGGCGAAGCTGGGTGCCGTCGATGCGCAGCGAGGCGCTGCGACTGTTGGGAACGTCGGCGTGGGACAGGCGGGTGGTATTGAGCCAGTTGAGGGTGTTTTCAGAGGAGAGGGAGAGGGCTCGGGAGCGGGTACTGCTGTCGAAGTGCTGGGCGCGATAGCGGGAATTGTAGGTGCGGTCGACGGCGGAGTTGAGGCCGATGCGCTGGGCTTCGCGATAGGGGACGAGGCCGGTTTGAACGACGATGAGGGTGTCGCCTCGAAGGTGGGTTTGGCGGTAGGTGTCGCGGTCGATGCGAGGGTGTTGGGAGGCACGCTCGAAGAGGTCACCGACGAGGCTACGGCGCTCGCCGAGGCCCTGGCCGCGGTAGCCGGTGAGGTTGATGAGGTCGATGAGGCGGCGGTCGTCGACCTCGGGCCAGACGCCGTAGGAGTAGGCCTCGACGTAGTGGCGAACAGCACGACTATTCTGGGTGCCGGCCTCGAAGGCGACGCCGGAGATGTAGTTTCCGAGGCCGAGGATGTCGGTGACGATCTCGTCGGGTTCGGTGGCGATGTAGTACTCGACCATGGTCTGGAAGCGGCGGGCTTCGACGCGGGCGCTACTGTCCTGGCCCAGGGCCAGAAAGTTGATCATATTCATGGTGTTGAGCAGGAGGCGCTCGTGAGGGGGGGCGCGGTATTCGCCGGAGCTGTCGCTGTAGGTGAGACTGAGGATATTGTCGGCGGTCTCGCTGGTGAAGTCAGTAAACTCGAGGTGGTCGTCGATGGCGATCATGTCTTGAGCGGCCTGGTCGTAGTCGCCGAGGGCCTGAAAGAGCATGGCGCGCTCAAGGAGGTAGAGGGCCTGTTCGCTGCGCAGATCGGCGGGGCGTTCATTGGGGCCGTCGGCATCGATATGCTGGTTGATGGCCACGAGGGCCTGGTCGACATTGCCCTGGGCGACGGCCTGCTGGGTCTGGCGAGTGTGGTCGGTATAGGTGGAGCAAGCCCAGAGGGGGAGCAGAGCGAGGAGGGCCAAGATGGGGAATAGACGGGACATGGGATAGCTCCGGATCAGTGACCAAAGTTGAACATCAGGCCAGTTTGGAAGAGACCGGTGACTGTAGAACGGTCATTGTTGGCGGTAAACAGGTCGACCTGGAAGGACCAAAAGGGGCTGACGGAGCGGTGGGCAAAGAAGCTATTGTGGAGCTTCATAGCGGTAAAGCCGAGCGATGAGAAGCCGTCAGTCACCGAGATGTGGGGGCGGGATTGGAGGGAGAGGCCGGCGCCGACCCAGGCGTCCATGGCCGACCAGCCGACGAGATTGACCAGGGCGTGGAGTTGCAACTGGTGATGTCTCTGGCCTCCGAGGCTGGCGCGATCGCGACTGGAGTTGATGCCATAGAGAACTTCGAGGGCGAAGCGAGATCGGGGCATGGCCCAGATGGCCAGGGACCCATTGATAAAGCCAAGGTCTGTGGTTGAGGTGAACTGGCTGTCGGGATCGGGAGGATCGTCGACGTTCACAGTGCGGTGACCGAAGGAGGGGATGATGGCATAGGTAGGAGAGGAGTCGGAGGTCTGGGAAGTTGGAGCGAAGGTGGTGACCGAGCTGGAGGGGGCGGACGATGGCGGTGGTTCGAGGGTGAGGTTCTTGGATTGTCCGGGGTTGAGTTGGACGCGTTGGCGGTGCGACTCACCTCGTTTTGAGACGGTGACAAAGAGGGATTGAGGCGCCAACTCGTAGGTTTCTCCACAGCGAGGGGTGTCGATGAGATCGGATTGTAGGTCGAGCGCCTGGTCGGTGCACTCCAGGGTTAGCGTGGAGATGCAGTGCTGGTGGAGGTGGCGGTCGAGGTCGTCGAGGTCGCGGAGTTGGGCATTGAGATCGAAGTCGCCGGTTGCGGGAGCCCGGTGGGCCTGGTCGAGGGTGTCGAGGGCGGCAGGGCAGTCGTCGTTGTCGAGGTGGGCCTCGGTGGCCAGCAGGTAGAGCGAAAGGGAGGGTTGAAGATCGTCGAGGGCGGCGCGGAGGTGGTTGAGGGCGCGGATGGTTTGAGGCGGCGTGGCGTCGAGGGCGTCGCGGGCGCGCTCGTAGTGGTTGAGTTGGTCGGGGGTCAATTCGACGACGTCGCCATCGAAGAAGAGGGCGGCGTCGTCGTCGCTTCGGGGGCGGAGTCCAATGTGAAGGTCGGTGTGGCGGCCCGGTTGGATGTC
>CAYQBU010000096.1:0-14839 GCA_964415785.1 uncultured Bradymonadales bacterium | reverse complement strand
GCCAGCATCTCATCGACCTCCCCAAGCAGATCGTCGTCTGCGGCATGGAGACCCACATCTGCGTCTACGCCACGGTGCGCGAGCTCATCGCCCGCCGCCACAACGTCGTCGTGCCCCTGGACGCCGTCACCAGCCGACGCGACGATCACAAGCAAAATGGCCTCCAGATGATGCGCGACCTCGGCGCCCTGATCACCAACTACGAAACCCTGGTCTTTGACGCCCTCCGCTCCTCGAAGCACCCCGAATTCAAAACCTTTTCCAAGCGCATCCAATGACTCCACGACCCGCTCTCCTCATCGCGGCCATCGCCCTGGTCGCTCTCGTCGGCCTCCATTGCTCGTCGTCTCCCGAAGCCGCCGACGATCCCGATCCCGAACCCACACCGGCCTCGCAGCCGGAAACAGCCTCGCAGGACGAGCCCTCCGCCGACTATCCCGAGGAGCTTCAAACCCCTCCACCTCACGATCGGGACTACGATATCGCCGAGGTCTACGACGCGATGTGTGCCTCCTGTCATGGTGAGGAGGGCGATGGAGAGGGGATTGCCCAGACGGGCTTTGCCTTCGACACCCCGGCCGACCAATGGACGAACCGCCCCTCCGTCGACGGCATCCTCCTCACCCTGGAAGACGGCATCCACGACACGGCGATGCAGGATTTCCCCCAGTTTTCCGATGTCGACCGCGTCGACCTCGCCCAGCATATCCTCGACCTTCGACACGCCCTCCTCGAGGACTAATCCCCTATGGAACCTCCCCACCCCGGCGAGACACAGACCACCCTCAGCTCCATCGCCTCCTACCATCGCCTGCTGCGGGCTGCGGTCCTCCAATTGCTCGTCATCGTCGTCGGCACCCTGGGCTTCCACTTCCTGACCGACGACAACTACGACATCGTCGATTGCCTCTACTTTACGGTGATCACCATCACCACCGTCGGCTACTACGAGATCATCCCCGTCTCCGAGGATCGCACCCTCCAGGTCTTTACCATCGGTCTCATCATCGTGGGCATGGCGGCCGTCCTCTACTTCGTCTCCGTCCTCGCCGCCTTCCTGATCGAGGGTGGCCTCAAAAACCTCTTTCAAAGGCGCGCCATGGACAAAGAAATCGCCGCCCTCGACAACCACTATATCGTCGCCGGACTGGGCCGCACCGGCCGAAATATCGCCTCCGAGCTCATCTCCCAGGGTGAGACCTGTATCCTCATGGACACCGACGAGGAGAATATCCGCACCTTTCTGGACTCCATCGACGGCAAGGCCCCCTATCTCGTCGGCGACGCCACCGACGACAACCTCCTGACCCAGGCCGGCATCCTGGAGGCGACGGCCGTCGCCTTTTGTCTGGGCGACGACCGGGAAAACCTCTTCGCCACCATCAGCGCCCACCGCCTCAACGACGATCTTCGCATCGTCACCCGCGGCGACGATCCGCGCTCCGAGGAAAAACTATTGATGGCCGGAGCGGACCGCGTCATCTTCATCAACGAGCTGGGCGGACGCCACATGGCCGCCGAATTGGTGCGCCCCGAGATCACCAACTTTCTCTCCCTGCTCTTCAGTCATCCCGAGCGCGATCACGACATCAAAAAAATCACCCTCCCCGACGACAGCCCCTTTATCGATTGCACCATCGCCGACCTCCAACCCGAGGAGCGAAACCTGGGCCTCCTCGTCGCCATCATCGACCCCGAAGGCAACCCCCAGTTCAATCCCCCCGATGACTTTGTCGTCAGCGCTGGCAGCGAGCTCGTCTTCCTCGCCGAATCCGACCATTTCGACGCCCTCCGCCAGCGCTTTTGTCCCTGACCCGAATTCCTCAGGTTAGCAGGTCATCGGTCTCCACTTCGTCTCTCGCCGCAATCGCCAACACTGGCCGCGGCGCTCGACGGATCACCTTCTGGGTATGGGTCCCGCTAAAGACGTCCACGAAGCCATCCTGGCCCCGCGTCGCCATCGCGATCATGTCGATATCTTTGGCCTCGCAGACCTCGGCAACCGTATTGGCCACGAAGCCCTGCTTTTTGACCTCTCGATGCCAACGCCACCCCTCTCGCTTGGGCACAGTAAGCGTGTCGAGCACGTCGTCGTCGCCGACGCGCAGCAAAAACAGGTCCACGTCGTCGATGCCCAACCGATCCAAAAACCCGGTCAACCCCTGGATGGTGTCTCGCGCTTCGGCGCCATCGCCGATGGGCACCAAAACTCGCTTGATCGTCAGGTTCCCATCGTCGTCGACCAGACCCTTCTGGCCGACATGGGTCACCAGCGTCGGCCCCTCGATATCGAGGGCCGCCACCTCGGAGACGCTGGAGCGAAAAGACTTCTTATCCCCGCCCTGCTGTTGACGCGTTCCAATCACCACCAGCGATGGATTGAGGGCCCGCGCCGCCTCCAACAGATCTTTTTTGGGCGTCTTGCGCTGCTCTTTGATCACCACGTCGTGGTCGATCTTCACATCGGAGCCCGTAAACCCCTTCAACACCTCCCGGGCCTTCGGTGCCTCTGCCACCGCCTTGCCCTCCGTCACATGGAGGGTCACCAGCTTGGCTTTCATATCTCGCGCCAGGGACACGGCGTGCTTAAACGTCTCCTGCCCGTCGGGCTTCAGATCCGTGGCGTGGATGATCAAATAATCACTCTGTTTCGCATCACTCATTCCTACTCCTCAATCGATGGTCTTCAACAATCGGGCTGGCAATCATAGGGCAACCATATACACCAGCGACACAATACAAGTCTTGGCCTACCACGCCACCCCGGTTGACTCCTGCTCTTGCTGGACCGGGTCCAGCACTGGAAAGAGCTCCTCATCGTCGCCCCAGCCGCCGACGTCCACGTTATGGAACCGGTCCAGCGCCTCCTCGATCGCCAGATCCAGGTTCATCATCCGATCCAGATTGCGCTTCATCCTCAAGGGCTCATGGGACACCCGGAGGTGCTCCACCCACAACGCTCCCTTTCTAACCCCACAATCGGTAAAGCGCTCCGACAGTCGTCGAAGCTCTCGCTGGACCTCGGCATCGCTCAACACCGCCTCCACCTCCCGGCCCACACGCCCCACAACTTCAAAGCTCTCGTCAAAGCCCGTATGTCCCGTGGTATAACCCTTGGGTTTCCCCTTAAAGAGACCCTTTTCAAAAGATCTGATCCGCACCTGCTTCGTCCACCGCTCATCGAGCTCCCGGCGATAACGCGTAAATAGCTGCTGGCTCTTTCCCGTGCCCTCTATCCTCACATCGACTCGAACCGTCTTCCCCTTATAGGTTCCCTCAAGCCTTCGACGCTTACTCATCAACGTCGGCGGGTCGTAATACAGGCCCAGGCGATGCGCCAATTCCGCCCATGCCTCATTTTGCATTCGCCGCTCTCTGATCACCAGGATAAAGAGCACCACAATGGCAAGAACGAGAAAACCCATCGTCGCTGTAAACATGGCCGATCCGATAATATCTCCTTCGAAAACATGTCTTGTGATGCTCCCATCATACTGTTCCACCCTGATTCGTCGAGGCTCCAAACTGGGCGAGCTCCCCGACAAGGGCGGCGCCAAAATCACGGGTTACCGACCGAGAACCGCTGGTCTTCTGCGCTCCATCACTGCTATATATTGCGTCGATTAGCGTGCGCTCACTATTGGATAGTTCATTCTGGATCCCCCATGACCTCCACTGCTCTGATCACCGGTGCCACCGGATTCCTCGGCCGACACCTCCTCCAATCGTTGGACGCCGATTCCAGCGACTGGAACCTGGCGGCCCTGGTCCGCGACCCTCACACCTGGGAGGGCTACGAATGGAACTCCCACTTTGACGATGTCGACCTGATCACCGGCGACATCACGGACGCCCACAATGCCCTTCCCCACCACTGTGAGCGCCGCGACCTGGACGTGGACATCGTCTTTCACCTCGCCGGCAAGGTCGAGCACAGCCGCAAAAACCCCGACCCCCTCTTCGCCACCAACGTCGACGGCACCCTGTCGGTGATCCGCGCCGCCCACCAGCTCGACTGTCGACTCGTGGTCATCTCCACCTCCGGCACCGTGGCCTGCTTCGACGAACCGGGCCAATCGGCCGACGAGGACGCCCCCTTTTGCCGAGACGTCGTCGACCGCTGGCCCTATTATCGCTCCAAGATCGCCATGGAGATCCAGGGCCGCGCCCTCGCCGACGATCTGGACGTGGAACTGACCTTTATTCGCCCTCCCATCCTCTTTGGTCCCGGCGATCACCGCTTTCGCTCCACGGGCATCCTCCTCAAATTCCTGCGTCAAGCACTGCCCGCCATGCCCCGGGGCACCGCCGATTTTACGGACGTCCGCGACGTCGCCGACGCCCTGGTTCGCCTCGCCCATCTCGACGCACCGCGCCCCGTCTATCATACCCCGGGCACGGCCATCTCCCTCCCCGATCTCTTTGAATTGGGCGCCCAGATCGCCGATGTTCAACCGCCCCGTACCTTCATCCCCACCCCCCTTCTATGGGGCGCCTGCTCCACCATCGATGCCATTCAGCATCGCTTCCCCTCCGCGCCCCTTCCCTCGGTCCCCGACCCCGTCTACATCGAAATGGCCGCCGCTCACTGGCATTGCACCACCGCCTACGCCGACGACGACCTCGGCTTCGAGCCCCGCCCCCTCAAAGAGACCCTCCAGGACTCCGTGGACTGGCTCCGCGACCACGCCCCCCAACTCCAGGACTAGTCTACGACCAGGGTAATTGGCCGCGTTCCACCATCGCTGTGGTCCAGGTGCCACAGATGAAATTCCATATCCAACTCGCCGGCCTCTTCCGGGTAGATCCACACCCGATCGCAGCCGAATAGCTGAACCACCTCTCCCCCGCTTCGCTCCGCGAAGTGATTCGGCGCCTCGGCGCCCAACTGGCTGTCTGGATGGGCCATCGCTCCCGTCTCACCGGGCCAGGCGATCACATCGGTTTCCAGGTCCGCGTCCACCGGAAAATAGCGATTGGACCACTCGCCGCACTCCAGCTCGCCTGTCTCCTCGTCGAGCACGGACTCCACGTCCATCTCGATGGCGCCGAGCCGGTCGTACATGACCACCTCCAATTCCACGGGCTCTCCACCGGCCTCAAGCTCCACCGGCAACTCATCGATCATCTCCTCGCCCTCGTCGCGCCACCCCTCATCGCGATCCCATTGGGCCAACAGCTGACCTTCAGCATCCAAGACCTCCACCCCTCCGTCGAGATCGGCGTGCTCCCCACCATTATCTCCGTTGTCATCGTCGTCGCCACAGCCCATCCATCCCAGGCTGGCCACCAAGATCACCGCTATCGCTGTCCTTTTCATCTCCACTCCCTTGCTTAAAACTCACCGTTATAAGTCAATTGCACATTGAGACCGGGCTGAGGGGCCACATCTTTGATCCTCGACATATGATCGAAGGTCGTTCGGTCCGTTAAATTTCGGCCCTGCAACATCAGTGTGTGGTCCATCCTCGCCCCGCTGTGGCGCCACCCCACCATGGCGTGAGCGATCGTATAGCCCTCCGTGGGCTCCTGGGGCCGCTCCATGCTCTCGCCAATGTCCACGGCCGACGGCACCCGATTTTGCGCCGCCTTGCTCTCCACTCCCAGGGACCCGAAAAATGGCCGCCCCTCGTAGCGCAGATCCAGCTTCCCAGACAGCGGTGGGATAAAGGCCAGGGGCTCTCCCGACTCCCGTTGGTTGGCTCGCGTATAGGAGACCGTCCCGTCGATCACGATATTTCTCCACACCTCCCACTCCACCATCGCCTCCGCCCCCACAAATTCCACATCTTCTCCCTGGGCCTCAAAGACCGGCGTCTGTCGCGGCGCCGCCCCATCGCGGATCACCCGCACCGTCTCCCCCGTGGGGTGATAATAGATATAGTCGTCGATGCGGTTATAAAATCCCGCCACCTCCAGACTCAGCTCCTCTCGCTCCCCGCGCACAAAGACATCGCTTCCCCAGCCCTTCTCCGTATTTAGCCCCGGCTCTCCGATGTCATAGGAAAAGTCCGCCAGGTGCGGCCCATCGGAATACAGCTCCTCAATCGTGGGATGCCGAAACGACCGCGCCACACTGGCCCCCAATGTCCATCCCTCCACCATATCCCATAGCCCGGACACCGATCCCGACCAGGCCCCCAGGCTGCGGTCGTCCACTTCCTTGACGATATTTCGCTCCTCGGTCTGCGTCACCAGCGGAGAGTGATCGTCGGTTCCCACCCAACGGTGGTCATAGCGAAGCCCGGCCTGCAGCCGAAAGGGCTCCCACCCAAATTCCTCATAGCCAAATACGCCCAGGTCCATCTCGTCGCCCGATCGCGTCCCCGGCTGGGCTCCACCGGCCTCCAACCATCGCGCCTGCGCCGCCAGGCCCACCGCTCCCTCCAGCTCTAACTCTCCCCACTGCCGATCCTCGTGAAACGCCACCAATCGGCTATCCGTCGTCACCTGCTCAAAACTCGCCCCGATGGCCCGCTCGCCTCCCACCAGGCCCTCGATCTCTTCATGGTCGTAATGGGCGACGCTCGATCTTAGCTCTACCCCATCGATGGGTCCCATCTCATGGTGGTACTCCCCCAGGATACGACCGCTGACGCGCTGGGCTTCAATATCGACCCCACCGGGATGTCCTCCGGGGATCATCTCCCCATCGAACTCCCCGGGCACTCCGTAGTGATTGTCGTAATACCTCACCGCCGCGCCCACCCGTCCTCGCGTGGGCAGCCAGCTCATCCCCAATCCGGCGTTGAGCGCCTGCATATCCGTCTTGTCGATATCGCCCTGGGGCGTCCGCGTATCTCCGGCCCGCCGCCCCGACGCCTCTCCATAGACCGCCAGAGGTCCCAGCCCCCCGCGAAGCACTGCGCCGGCGCTGGTGCCCTGATTGACCGATTCGTATTGGGTCCGCACCCGTCCCTCGACGCCATCTGGCCGATACTCGGGGATATCGTTTCGGATCACATTGACCACTCCGCCCAGCGCATTGGACCCATAGATCAGCCCCGCCGGACCGCGCACAACCTCCATGCTCTCCGCGGAGATGGGCTCCACCATCACCCCGTGATCGGAGGCCGTCCAGTAGATATCGCCGGTGCGATGCCCGTCCTCCAGCATCAGCACCCGATCGCCGGGAAGCCCCCGCACCGTGGGACTCGACGCCGCCGGCCCATTATATTGAACGTCAAAGCCCGGGACCCGATCCAGGGTCCCCGGCACGCTGCTCGTCATCTGGCGCTGCAGGGCCTCACCGGCCAACAGGCTCGTGGGCCGATACACCGCTCCCGGCGTCTGCGACCGTCCCGTCGTCCGCACCACATAATCGCCGTCGCCGGACTCGTCTTGATCTTGTTGCCTGGGTTGAAGCCCGATCTCCAACTGAACCTGGCGCCCATCGATCACTTCCGCGGCGTCCGTCGCCGATCGATAGTCCTCGTGATTGGCCTCGATGACCACCCATCCTGGCTCCATCCCCTCCAGTCGCAGCCACCCCGATTCATCGGTCGTCTCGCTGTCGGGGTGACCTTCAACCTCCACCACCGCTCCCTCCAACGGGGTTGCATCGCTCCCATCGACAACCTGTACATCCACCCCGCCTTCACCGCTCTGAGCCCAGGCTGAGCTGGCTATGGCCGTGATCGCCACCGCCACGGCCCACCCCATCCATCCTCTTCGACGTACCTGTACCACTTGCACTTATTCTCTCTTCTGCGCCGGGCTCACGATTATCCATCGCGCACCCTACACAGACTCCCCTTCACATGCAAACGTATTGCAATAGTAGCACGGGCTGCTTCCACTGATCCTTCTAAACGACCTCTTTATGAGATCGGACCGCACATCCAGGTCAACCCATCACTCCCATCACGTTGAGCACTCCCTCTCCCACAGAGCCGATAAAGGCCATGATCAGAGCCGCCAAAAAGGCGTTCTTAAATCCGTCGATATGGATCCGATCCGTAAACTTGTCGACCAACGTCAACAAAATCGCGTCCACCAGCCATCGCGTCAAAAACGCCAGCAACAACCCGATGCCCAGGGTCGCGATCCCGATCACCCAGAAGAAGATCCCTCCCAACAGGGTATTCATGATCCCAAACAGTGCGGCCACCATGATGATGCTCCCCACACCATCGATGCGCACCCCGTCGAGTACCGTCGCGGCCACCCACACCGCCACGGACAAAACCAACCAACTCGCGATAATTCCTACCATGATCGACCTCTCCGTTTAGTGCCTCGGTGACCTGCTTTGACGCTCACCCCCCAACTCTAAGCGCCAATTGCCACTTTTCAATCTTTACTCGCCGGCCACCGGACCATCGTCGCCTCCCTCGTCGGGCTCCTCCACCTGCCCCTGCTCATCGCCCTGATCCTCAATCTCGTCGTCGATCTCGCCGTCGACATCTTCAGGCTTTCGCCGTTTGGGCTCCACCGCCTTTTCCTTGGGCTCGATCATCTCGATCTGATAGCGGTAGCCCTGCTCCGTCAAAAAGAGCTGGCGTTTATTGGCGTAATCCTGCTCGTTCGTATCCTTGGTCACCACCGAATAGAAATGGGCCTCATTGCCATCTTCCTTGGGCCTCAAGATCCGGCCCAGCCGCTGCGCTTCCTCCTGGCGGCTTCCAAAGGTTCCCGACACCTGAATGGCCACGTTGGCATCTGGCAAATCGACCGCAAAATTGGCCACCTTGCTCACCACCAGCGTCGGCACCTCACCGGTGCGAAATTTGCGGTACAGCACCTCTCGATCTTCTTGCTTCGTTCGCCCCGTGATCAGCGGCGCTCCCGTCCGCTCCGCGATCGCGTCCAGTTGGTCCAGATACTGACCGATGATCATCACGTTATCGCCCTCGTGCTTGACCAAGAGATCTTCGAGCACATCGAGCTTTGCCGGGTTCGTGGCCGCCATCTTGTACTTTTGACGCTGCTCCGCCAGCGCATACTCCAGCCTCAAATCGTCGTCCGCAAAGGGGACGCGCAACTCGGCGCAACTGGCGGTGGCGATAAAGCCCTGCTTCTCCAGCACCCGCCAGGGCACATCGTACTTCTTGGGCCCGATGAGGCTAAAGACCTCTTCTTCCTTGCCATCTTCGCGCACCAGCGTCGCCGTCAATCCCAGCCGTCGCCGGCTCTGAATATTGGCCACCGCCCGAAACACCGGCGCCGGAAGCAGGTGGACCTCGTCGTAGATGATCAATCCCCAATCGGCGTCATTGAAGACGTCAAAGTGGATAAACTCGCTTTCCTTCGTCCTTCGATAGGTCAAGATCTGGTAGGTCGTGATCGTCACCGGCTTGATCTCTTTGACCTCCCCCGAATACTCGCCGATGAGCTCCGGATCGATATCGGTCTTGTCGATGATCTCGTCGCGCCACTGCCTCAGGGCCGTGATATTGGTGGTCAAGATCAACGTGTGGGCCTCGACCTTGGACATCGCTCCCAGGGCGACCACCGTCTTGCCCGCTCCACAGGGCAACACGATCGCTCCGCTACCTCCCTTGACCGTGCCTCCCGCCCAAAACGCCCCCACCGCTTCCTCTTGATACTCCCGCAGCGCAAAGGGCTCGCCATTGGACTTCATCGTATCTCTCAACTCCACGTCCAGCGGCGCGCCCTCCACATAGCCCGCCAGATCCTCGACCGGATAGCCCACCGAGATCAGGGCATGCTTGATAAAGCCTCGCCGATCCTTGACCACCTCGTAGCGCCTGGCATCCACCCTCGCCACCAGAAAGGGCTCCACCTTCTTCTGGCGGGCGATCTCCTCGAGCAAGGTGGCGTCTTCGCTGTCCAGGTATAACTTGTCGTTTTCCCCCACCAGTTTCAGCCGCCCGTAGCGGCCCATAAACTCTTCGATATCGGTCAGCAAATTCGACGGCAGGGGATACTTGCTCAATTCCGCCAGTTGCTGTTTGATCTTTTCCGGCTCATAGCCCAGCGCCGCCGCATTCCACAGCGACAGCGGCGATACCCGGTAGGTATGAATATGCTCTGGCGACTTGACCAACTCCGCAAAGATCGACAGCGCGTCGCGCGCCTCTTCAAAGCGGTCATTGGCCGTCTCCAGCAATACGGTTCGATCCGACTGCACGATCAGGGGGTTTTCTGGATTGTACGACATGTATATGTGGGGTGTGAGGGGTGCCAGGAAGGTTCTCTGCTTCCTCGCTGTTACTATTCATGCAAACACGGACACCACCGTGTTTTGAGTTCGCAAAGCCTAGGCACCTGCGACCCATCGCACAAGCCCAATGGGCCCATTAATTTCGCTGGCCATGCTCTCTCTTTCCGGCTTATTGACCATGATCAACCCTCTTAAATCCATTGATATCAACGTCTATCGCTACTTTCACCCCCGTATCGATGAGCGCCACGCCGGCTTTCGAATCGCCCAGATCAGCGACGTTCACCTCGGCCGCTGGGTCAAGCCCCGCCACATGCGCCAGGTCGTCGACTTCGTCAACCGCCGCCAGCCCGACCTCGTCGCCCTCACCGGCGACTACGTGGGCTACAACCACCGCGATCTGGAACCCTCCATCGCTACCCTCGCCGGCCTCAGCACCCGCACCATCGCCGTCCTCGGTAACCACGACCACTGGACCTCCGGCGACGCCGCCGCCGCGGCCTTCCAGGACGCCGAGATCCCGCTGTTATCGAACCAGGCCATGATCCTCGACCACAACGGCCATCCCATGGAAATCGTGGGCGTCGACGACGAGGTCACCAATAACGCCGACGCCGAAAAAGCCTTTGCCAACGCCCGGGGCGACACCTTCTGCCTGACCCTCAACCACGCCCCCTCCATCGCCGACGACCTGGTCGCCCGCGGCGCCCACCTGATCCTCAGCGGCCACACCCATGGCCACCAATTCAACATCCCCGGCATCACCCACCGCATCGCCAACACCCTGGGCGTCGATTACCACGTCGGTGCCTACCACATCGACGGAAGCTATCTGTACATCAACCGCGGCCTGGGCAGCGCCTCCTGGCCCTGGCGCATCGGCGCCGCCCCGGAATTGACCTTCTTTGAGCTCGCCCCCGGCCCCCGGGCCCGCCTGGAGCTCATCGACAGCGACGACTTCGGCGTCGACCACCGCTCCGATTGACCTCAGCGCCCGCCGCTGTCGCCCCGCCACTGGCCCAGCGGCGTTGATCGATGGCGCGGCGGCACCACCACCAGGTGGCGCCCCACCTCATCGACGATCGCCGCGCTCATTCGACTCATCCCCAGCGCCGATCCCCGCCTGGCCTCGCCGCGACCCACCACCACCAGGTCCGCTCCCACCGCCGCCGCTTGCTCGCCCACCACCGACGCCCCATCGCCGACGGCCACGGCGATTTTCTCCGGCACCCCGGCCACATCTCCGATGCCCATCGCCTCCACCAGCGCCTCCCAACGCCCCTGAACCGCCCCCGCCAACTGCTCCTGCAACCCCTGACGATCCACGGGCAACACGCGCCTGACCATCGACGAGCGCTGCACCGACGGCGCATGCACCACCCCTAATACCTCCACCGTCGCTCCCCACCGCCGCGCCATCTCCAGCCCCACGTCCATCACCTCTCGGTCTCGCGCCTCGTCGGCCTCCACCTCCAACACGATCAACACCCGTTCCACCCGGGGCTCTGTCTCGTAGCCCCGCACCACCGCCACCGGCACTCTTCCCTCCTCTAAGGCGCGCCGATGGGGGTCGGTGATCACCGCCAGATCCACGGCCTGATCCTCCAAAAAGGCGCGCCATCCCCCCTGGCCACGGCCCCGCACCACCACCTCTTGGATCGCCGGCCCCCTCCACCCATCGAGGCCCAACCGCTCCATGACCAACCGCTTTCCCGCTCCCAGCACGGCCTGCTCAAACCCCCGATCATCTTCCCCCAGCGCCGCATAGGGATAGAGCAACTCCCGATGCACCTCTCCCAACCCCTCCACCTCGTGATAGATCCACAGCCGCGACTCCTCGTGATCACCCACACAGCGGCCGCCAAATGCCAACGCCGCCGTCGCCTCCCGCTCTCCGTCCGCCCAGATCACTGCCCGTTCAATATCCCGACTCAACCCGCCGTCCCCTAGAATCGGTCGAAGCGATCGGGCTGGCCATCGCCCGTCGTATCCCAACCGATGCGCGAGCGCTCTCCACCTTCGTAATACTCCCAGACGTCGACCCGTCCATTGGAGCTGGAATCGCGCTCCACCCTCAGCAATTCTTCGTTGCCGTCATAGATCTTTTCGATCGGAAAGGTCTCGTCGTACTGACTGGCCATCAACTGGCGCACCAGTTTGCCCTCGCGATAAAAACTGACCACATCCACGCTCGGGTGGACGTCCAGCGACATCTCTTCCTCCACCATCTCCCCCCCCTCGAAATGCTGCCACATATCGACCTGACCATTAAAATCCATGTCCCGCTCAATGCGCACCACGTCGCCCGCATCGTTGCGATAGACCCACTGATCGGGCTGGTCGTCGCCGTTGAGATCCGTCTGTTCCACCTCCAGGCCCTCCGTGACCAGATTGTGGTACCTCGCCCGCTCCGGACGCTCCGGCTCCCCGTCGTCGACCACGGCCGAACTGGAGCTCGAACACCCCCAAAGAGCCATCCCCATCAACGCCACCATCAACGCCACCGGTACCTGTCCTCTCATCACCGTCGACCTATCTCTTAAAAGACCACCCATCTGCGCTCCGTCTTCTCTTTACACCTACCAGATCGCCAATCCCCATGACAATCACCTCCCCTCTCGCCAATCCTCGAGCATCTGCCTCAACGCCCGGGCCTCTTCTTGCCTCTCTTCCATCAAATTGTCCTGCTCCATCGGATCCTCACTGAGGTCATAATACTCCTCGATCTCCAGATCATAATCCACGATCAACTTCTGATCGCCATAGATCACCGCCCGGTGAAACCGATCCAGCGCCGTATAGGGCAATAGCTCCGCAAACACCGGCCGATCCGGCACCTCCTCTCGCCCCAACAACACATCGGTCAGCACCTCGCCATCGAACTCCTGGGGCGTCCTCATCCCCAGCAAATCCATCACCGTTGGCGCGATATCGATCGTCGACACCGCTCCCTCCACCTCCATGGAAAACCACTCCGGCACCCGAAAGAGTAGTGGCACATTGATCGCCGTATTATACAGCGTTTGACCGTGAAAATAATACCCGTGCTCATCAAAGGACTCCCCGTGATCGGAGGTGATGATCACGATCGTATCCTCGTAGAGATCCTCCTCCTGGAGCACCTCCACGATCTTGCCCACATAGCTGTCCACATGGGCGATCTCGGAGTCATAGCGGGCGATGAGACGATCGTGATGGCTCCCATCGTGCTCAAACTCAAAACCCTCGTGCATCTGATAGGTCGCGTGGGGGTCGAAGAAGTGCACAAAGAGCGAAAAGGGTTCGTCCTCCTCATGCCACTGCCCTCCCAGATCGCGGATCCGGGGCTCCAATCGCTCCCAGATGCGCGGCGTCGCCACGTCGTCGTGGGAATCCTCCAACTCCTTAAAACCGTCGTTATTCCAGTCTTGAAACCCCTGCGTCAGTCCTCGCCGCTCCCGAAAATAGAAGTGGCTCGTCTCCGCCACCGTCGTCCACCCCGCCTCTTCTTTGACTTCGTACATGCTCCGATTCTCGGGCAGCAGGCGCGGAAAATTGGTATTTGGCAACACCCACTTCAGATCACTGGCGTAGCGCCCAAAAAACGTCGGCGGAATGCTGCGCGGCGTATGCGGCGACGTCGAATAGGCGTCCAAAAACACCACCGACTCCTCGGCCAGGGCGTCCATATTCGGCGTCGTATCACGCTCATAGCCCGCATAGCCCATGTGGTCCTGGCGCAGCGTATCGATCATGATCAGCATCACATTCGGCGGCGCATCGGGGATCGCCTCAAAGCGGTTTCGCTGGGCCCGATCGCCGGCCCCCACGCCTCGCTCCACGGCCTGCCTGGCCGGATGCTCTCGGTCGACAACCGTCACCTCTTCTTCTTCTACCTCCTGACGTCCCTCCCCATAGATATCCTGTTCCCCTCGCTCATAGGCGACCATATGGGGCGCAATCCCGCTGACCGCCGGCGCGCTTCGATAGAGCAGGCCCCGAAGCTCCGCTTCTTGCTCCACCCACGTCTGTGCGCCCACGAGCCCCACCAGGGCAACCATCAACCCCGCCACGGGGATCCCCACCCGATAGGCCACCCGCTCCCACGTCACCAGACGCATCGCCGCCACCAACACCGGCACGCCCCCCACCGCCACCGCCACCATCGAAAGCCCCATCGTCGACCACACCCTCAACCCATGGGCCATCCACAACCCCACAGCACCGGCCGTCACCGCTCCCAACACCACCACTGCCGCCGCCAGAATAGTCCACCGCCCCGAACGGTGCTCGACGGGAAGCCGCTTGAGCAGCCCCGACAATCCGCCCACAATCAACGGCGCCACCAGCGCCACTCCCACCATCGTCGCCGCCGCCGCCAACCCCACTGCCTGGGCCTGAAAGCTCACCCGCGCAAAACCCCCGCTCACCACCAGATGAAATCCCATCACCGCCGCCCCCACCATCCCGGCCGCCACGGGCAACCCCAACACCCCCGCCGCCAACCTTCGATCCCGCTCTTCGTGGCTCAACGCCTCCTGGAGAGGCCACCACCCCACCGCCTTCGCTCCCCGCGTCCACAGCGCCCATATCCCGCCCAACACCGCCCCATAGACGATCAAGAGCACGCCCCATACCCCATAGCTGCTGGCCACAAATTTCGCCCCCACCAGCCCCCCCGCCCCCGCGGCCGCCCCCCCCCACCCCCACACAGGCCCCACCCCGGCGGCCCCC
>CAYQBU010000095.1:8012-14941 GCA_964415785.1 uncultured Bradymonadales bacterium | reverse complement strand
CGGCAATAACAACGCCGGCAATAACAACGCCGGCAATAACAACGCCGGCAATAACGGCGACGATACCACAGACCTCGATATCGAGAGCATGGTCACCCAGGAAGTGGACTATTTTAACGATTATTTCGAGTACCGGTGCGAATGCCACTATGACGAAATGGACTTTCCATCAAGCGATGATTGTGAAGCAGCAATTATCCTCGACAATCCCGAAGCTTTGGGCAGCTGTGCTCAGGGAGTCGCCGACGACCTCGGTGAAATGCCAGCATCTGCTGAGGCTTTCCTAGAGTGTACAAGCGACCAGATCGCCGATGCTCAAGCCTGTCACGATTATATCGACTTTAGCGGTACTACCTGCACCGACGACAATGACGCTTACGTCGACGCTTGCAATGAACTCACTATTGGCCTTGGCGTCGACCAGGTTGACTGTTCCGAACTTCTCGACGACGCTGGGACCGACTTCATTGAGGGCGAAACCGTGGAAGACATGGGCTTTTTTGATACCATTCAATTCGAATGCGCCAACATTGCCGATGGCGGCGGCATGTAAGCCAGCCCCGTGAACAGCCCCTGCGTGGGGCCGATGGGATTGAACACGCCGAATGGATCGCTAATCGAGCCATTCGGCGTGTCTTTTTGCTCAACGGGCGCAGCAATCTACCAACTCGAACCCGAATCCTGCTCTGAGGAGCCCCAAGACCCACCCGATATTGGGGCTGCGGACTCCAGCGGCGTTCACCACCGATATTTTGTCGACGCCCAAACCTCCTGCGGAAACCAACTCAACGACCATCGCCCCCTCTTTCTCGACCGCCCATCCGATCCCGGGCAATAGCGACTGCTCAAGTCCATCGACGAACAATCCTGGAACCCCTCGAAAAACCCCAATTTGCATCGCCCCTCGCCTTATTGTATGCCTGACCCCGTGGACTATTGTTCGGGATCACCAACTTTTTCTAGTAAGGAACCCCCATGTTGAAGCACAAGATCATTGCTCTGTTGACCATTCTCACCCTCGCCGTCTCCGTCGCCGCCTGTGGCGATGACGATGACGATAATGGCGAAAACGGCAACAACCAGACCGCCAATAACAACGACCCCGACCCCAATAACAACGACCCCGACCCCAATAACAACGACCCCGACCCCAATAACAACGACCCCGACCCCAACAACAACGACCCCGACCCCGACCCCAATAACGTCTCGCCCAACAACTCCGACAATACTACGGCGCTCCAGCTCGAGGACTTTTTCGCCGATCAAACCACCTACGACAATAAGTATTTCGGGTTTACCTGCGAATGCGAACCGGAGTCTGTGGGCTTTGGATCCACCGAAGAGTGCGAAGAACAGGCCATCACGCCTTCCGACGATATTTCTGATCTGGCTGCCTGTGTCCAGGGGGTCGCCGACGACCATCCCGACGCTCCCGCATCGGTTCAGGCTTTCTACGATTGTCAGGCCACAAACATCGCAGAGGCTGATGCCTGCCATGATGGCATCGACTTTGACGAAGAGCTCTGCTCCGATGACAACTCCGGTGCCGTCAACCAATGCGACCAGATCGCCTTTGGTGAGGCCGCCAATCAGGAATGCGTCGACGAACTCGACGAAGCGGGCTTTGCATTCATGATCGGTGAAACGGAGCAAGACCAGGGGTTCGAGGGCGCCATCAGCGCCGAGTGCTTCGAGGCTGCTACTGAACGCGGTTGATTCTTTGAACCCTGATCTGTGATGGGGTCACCCCGCATCGCTGCGCCGGATGGATCGCTCGTCGATCCATCCGGCGCTTTGTGTTGTCTATTTTGACCTCTCCGCATCCGTGCCTATTTTCTGTCGGTGACCGATGACCCCAGGGCGCACTCCGGGTTGAGAAGTCTTGCATTCCCCGGCACCACTTTCTCACCGCGCCATCCCCCGGTTGTCGGCATTTCGTCAGTTGGTGACCAACACTTTATCCCCATATCCGGAGGTGGACTTATGTCGATGCTCAGCAGATGGAATCGCGACCGCAAATCAGGCAATGGCTCCCGCTCGTCCACGCCCTCACGGCGTGACCCCGACAGCGACTGGGAGACCATGGCCCGCCCCTTCAACGCTCTCCAAGAGCAGGTCAATCGCCTCTTTGAAGACTTCTTCGATGACATGCCACTGGGCCGCTCCACGTCGCAGTGGATGAACCGCAGCACCGAGGGCTACCGCCCCCGTCTGGACGTCAGCGAAACGGAAAATGACTTTACTATCGCCGCCGACATACCGGGCATGAATGAGGACGACATCGAAGTCGCCGTCTCCGATGATGCCCTCACCATTCGCGGCGAGCGCCGAGAGGAGTCCGAGGATCGGGAAACCGATTACGTCCGCCGTGAGCGCGCTTATGGCTTCTTTGAGCGTCGCATTCCCCTTCCACGGGGCGTGGAGACCGACGACATCAGTGCCCGCTTTAAAGATGGCGTCCTCACCGTCTCTCTACCCAAGACCGACGACGCCAAGCACGACTGGCGCACCATCGAGGTCAAACGCGACTAGTGTCGTCCCCGCCAACCCTCGTTCATCGGGGTTGGCGGGGTATTAAATTACCACTCCATCACCAGCTGTACCGCTCCATAGGGCGCCACATCCCCTCGCTGGGAGTGATCGACGTAGGCCCCCACAAAGCCCGCCACTTCCGGCGCACCACGGGTCATGATCGACGGCGGCATCTTCCAATTCCACACCATCCCCACCGTATCTCGGCTCTCCTCTGCTCGACGGCTCCAAGCACGCTCATAGCGCGCTCCCACCAGTAAATAACTCCTGGCCAGATCACTTCCCAGCAGATACCCCACCGTCGGCCGCGTCTTCCACATCACCTCATCGGGTTCCATCAGCAGATCAAAATAGGGCTCATAATAGGTGCCCTCCATGTCCATGGAGATATAGCGCACCGACGTCTCCGCCGTCGCTACCACCCGTCCCAACAAGATCTGCGGGGTTGCCTGGCCCATCGCCATCCACCCCGTTGCCGACTGTCCCAACCCCTCGTCGGAGGACCGGCTCAGAGCATCGCTATCCCAGCTCAAATCCTCGTCCTCGGGCTCGTAAAGGTAGCCAAAGGTCCCGAAATAATTCATCCCGTGAACCGACCCTCGCAACTTCAACACTGCCAGCGGCAACCACTCCACGTAGGGCCCGGCCCACGCAAAGGCGGGGCTCAACCCCGTGCTCAGACCACCCTCGATGGTCGTCCCATCCAATAGCGTCGCCTCGCTATCCCACATCGGCGCCTGATAGCCCACATCGTTGAGCAAGCTCAGCCCTATCGGGTTTGCTCGAATCTGCAATTGACCTCGAACCAACCACCCCAGCGCCTCCTCTTCTTCTTCCACCTCCGAGGCCACGGCCACCGACGACACACCCACCAACGCGATCATCACCACGACTATCGACCAATGCCTCATACTCACCTCATATTCAGTTTTTAAATTACCAATTACCACCGTCCTCGCACCCTTACCCCGCTATAATCACTGCCCACCATCATCCCCGGTGCCACGGACGACAAACCTCGATCCTGGCGGCGATGATTGATCATCGCCCAGGTCACGCCCGCTCCAATACTCACCGCTCCAACGCCCAATAGAACGTATTGCGCCGCTTCGTAGGACTCTCCGCGACGCTCCAACTCCCTATGGCGGTCCGGGGTCAGGGTTCCCGCCTCGCTCTCCTGGTTGAGGTCGCTCTCCACGCCCCGCATCAGGGCCACCATCACCCCACTGGCCACCAACGAACCCATGCCCATGCCCATCAGTGAAAAGGCCCCCATATTGGAGCGATAATCCCCGTCCTCCACCGCCATCGCCGCCCCATCCTCTCCGGGAACCACACGCCGGTCTCTGACCTCCATATCTGGCTCCACCTCTTCTTCCTCCCCCTGAGCCACCGCCTCTTGCTCGGACTCCAGGCTCGGCCGCAAGGCCACCTCGCGACCGACCTCCAGCGAAACCCTCTCGGCGTAGACCACCTCAGCCCCCTGGCGAAGCTCCAATTCATAATCGCCCGCCTCCAACCCCCGTCGCTCAACCTTGTGGTCCCCCAGATAAATCCCGTCCAAATAGACCTGTATGCCCTCCCCGGGGGCCTCCACCACCAGATGGGTCTTAGCCCCGCTATCCAGCCGGTCGAAGATCGCCTCTGCCTGGCTTCGGAAATTGACCACCGCATCGCCCTGAGGATCGAAGATCCGCTGCACCTGAACCGGATCCCCTTCCCGACGTAGATCGACGACGTCGACCATCAACGACATCCGATCGCCCTGTCGTTCCACGTTCCCCAGAATCAACACCTGTCCATCGACGTAGTCGCCCATCGTCTTGACACACTCTACGTCGTCGGGGTCGCAGCCGGCGATCAGCGCAATCTCTCCGCGTTCCAGCGATGCCGAATTCGCCAATGCGTAACCATCGTGTTGCTGTGCTTCTTGCCTCAACACCCCCGACAGTGTCTGGCGCTCCTGGGCATCAACCCCATCGCCGGCCGTCAGTTCAAATACAGTGACCGACACCTTCTCCTGGGCCTCGGCCACCGAAGGCACCACCCAGCCCAGCCCCACGACCACCATCAGCGCCACCATCACTCGCCATACAGATACACTCATGCCCATCGCCGTGCCTCTTGTTCATCATGTCTAAGGTCACAGCGAGTATAGAGTCCCCGTGTTGTGGCGTAAACTAAAAGCGCCGGTGGTAATCCAAGCCCCGAAGGTTCACAGGCGGCGCTAGTGGGCGCTCCACTCCCCGAATGGCCGTCCAAAATTGGCCCGATAGCGCTCCTGATCAAGCGGCGATCCCGCCGGGGGGGTATAGGGTTCTCCCCACCGAGCTCCCGGCGCCAAAGGCTCGCCCTCGGCGGTCTCCAACTCCACGGGTTCTCCGCGCTGCCTGTCCATCCACTGGCTTCGTGAACGACGCATAAAGGTCGCCTGCCGCTGACGCTCGCGAGCCACGTTGCGATCCGTCCTGTCTCTGCGTTGCTCTTGGCGCTCCGAGCGCTGTTCGCGCTGCTCCTGGTAGGTGCTCAAGTCCGGGGCCTCCGCCATATAGGTCAACTCCACGGGAATGTCGGAGCTCCTCAATCGCCGGGCCTCCAACCCTGCCATCCCCGTTCGAAGCGGCACCAGATCCATGCGATACGGCGGCCGATAGACCACTTCGTAGTCCACCGCCTCCTCCATAAAAAAGAGCTCCAATTCTTCCAGGCTCTTCTCCACGATCACCTTCGCTTCGTCCTCCTCCATGCGAAGATTGACGTAGTCGGCGGGCACGGGAAGCCCAAAGAGCTCTCCCACCCGCTCCTCCTTCTCCTCCTCCTGGTCCTGCGCCTCGGCCTCCGCCGGGGCGTCTACCTCCTCCACCGGCGCTTCACCCCCATCGTCGCTGCACCCCCACAGCGCAAGGCCTAATACCATCGCTATCGCTACGCCTCGTCTCATCGCTTCCTCAGCGTTGAAGGACCGACCAACTCATGGGCATGCCTCGACTGGTCGGACGTTCCAGGTCGATGCTGATCTCTCCAATTCCTCCCACATCACCGACCCGTCCTCCCTGGTCACCCCCGTCGAATTGACCATCATCTCCAATATCATCGCCCGCAATATCGACGCCCGTCTGGGCCACCAATTGGGGACTCGAACTCTGGCCCAGACCATCACCGCCATCGCGTTCACAGACCGGACCAAGGGTCAGAGCCATGCCTCGGATCAACGTCGGCTGTCGGGGCTGAATCCACTTCGCCGGCTCATCGTCATTTTCCACTCGAAAGGTCTGTTCCGGCCATTCGCTGCCCGGATTCCAGCCCCCTTGGACGCCTCCTTCCCCATCTCCGGTCACACTCAGGTTATAGATCCGCGAGTGCCCCGCCAAACACTGGTTCTCTTGTTCCAGATAGGTTGTGAAATAGACGTTGAAGTTAAATAGCACCGGTGCCCCCGTCAGGTGTTCCCGGTCCTCGAATTCCTCGGCCCACAGCCCATCTCCCCGGGGCTGGCCATCGTCCATGCTCTCGCGCACCGCCAACATCGCCTGCACCGAACTCGAATCCCAGGTCTCTCCCTGATCGCCGAGCCCATAGATGAGAATCAACTCTCCCATCGGCGACTGCGTTACCGTCGGTTTATAGGCCGCCGGCCCCATCGACTCACCATCTTCCAGGTCGCTGATCATGCCTTCTTCTACCGGATCGAAGAATAGATCGACGTCCCACTGACCGGGATCCGACGACGATAGATCGATGCGAAACATCTTCCCATTCTCATCACCAATAAAGGCACGCGTGCTCAGATCTCCCGGCTCGTTGCCGCTGAGCACGGCCGTGCCCGTAATATCGCCACCAAACCTCGATGCACTGGAGCCCTGATCATCATAGGTCACAAACCGTCGCAACATCTCTCCCGACGCCAGGTCAATGACGTAAATCGCTCGTCCCAACAATTCCTGGCCACACCCGGAGAGTTCCTCTGACGAATAGGGCATATTGAGGCGCGCATTCTCCGAGGTTCCCGCCCCCACGATCGCCACTGGCGTCTGAATCGGGCCCTGAACCCCATCGCGCTCCAGGCTCACCGTACCAATTGCCGGCTCTCCTACCGTCGACGCCATAAAGGGCAAGTCCCAGGGGTTCTCATAATTATCGCCTTCGCATAGGGCTCCCGAACTTCCCGATCGATCGCCGGGAAAGTAGCTACACCCATCGGGAAGATTCGTCATATCGCATGGCCCTTGAGTTCCATCGAGGCCCGCTTGCTCGAATGCTTCTGATCCTTCGGCGTAGAGATCTTGACCCATCTGCTGCATCTGTGCTGCCTCCCACTCTGGCCCAAATTCCCAGAGCACCAGCGGTTCCGGAAGGGTTACTCCTCCCCCCGCATCCACTCCCGAACGGGTGAC
>CAYQBU010000095.1:5571-8002 GCA_964415785.1 uncultured Bradymonadales bacterium | reverse complement strand
GCGCAAAATAACCCTGCCCTGCTATCCCCATCCCCTGGACCAGCACCGTGCGCCACTCCTCGCCTCCAGCACCGGCACAAATTCGATCCGGACCCAGAATGCCTCCGCGCGGACAGAGCCGGACATCTTCGACTATCGGCGATCCATCGATCATGCCATCAGGCGCCGTAAACTCTCCAAACAATCCCAACTGATTGTGCACCAATGCCGGAATATAGGCCCAGGCCTCGCGTTGATCTCCCGCCGGCCCCGTCTCATCGACACCGCTGGCGACCACATCATCATGGGAATTCATACTCGGCGTATGAACCGCCACGTCTTGCTCATTTCGTCCCCCGTGGATCGCCCGCACCTGGCCGTCCAAAGTCGTCACATACAACATCGTGGGCCGGTTCGATTGTTGCTGGCGAAATTCGCGATAGCTATTGATCGGCAAATCCAGGCTCGGGGGACCGACGGCCACCGGATTCGAAAATCGGATGCCCCCCAATACCCGATCATGCTTCGTCTGATGACGTCCCCTGACGTGATCGATCATCGTGCGGAACCCCTCATCATCACCGACGTTGAAATAGCTATAGAGCCGGTCCTCCTCGAGCTGGTTGTGGTCGCTGAAGGTCTTTTCAAAGAAACTATATTCAAATGGCACACGGTAACCCTGGGACTCTCCCAGTGGACTGTCGGGCTGAATCGCATCCTCACCCGTTGGCACCAAATCAAACTGCGATGACGGTGCTTCGCCACCCAAAATACTGGGAAAACTGGTAAAAACTCGCCGCCGATCGTTATTCTGTGGCGTTTCATCGCGAGCCGGTGGTTCTTCTCCTACATTGGCCCGCAATAGATCGAGTTCGCGATGAATATCGAGCACTTCATCAAAACTATCGGGATCGATCTCTCCTTCCTGATCGCACTGCAAAAACTGGCGGTTGATCAATCCCCGCCAGTGCGGATTATCTCCGGACTGCTCAAAGCCGGAGAAAAAGCGAAACTGGCCAACCTGGTCTGCCGTATCATCCGTAAAGTTCGAGATTGCCGGCCGCGTCGGCGCCCCCGATCCCGACATTCCTGCGATCTCATTGAACACCGCCAAAAAGGCGTCGTGCACCACGTCTCGATCTTCGTCACTCAACACCAGCGCTGGAGCGCTGCATTGAAACGAATCCTCTTCTCCCGGTGGATAATAGGTCCAATTCTTGTTTTGATCGACCAGACAGGGCTCGTCATCGAGCGGATCGCAATCCCCTCCTTCACCGTTGCCATTCTCCATCCCCGCCGCCAAATACTCCGGCGGCATATAGTACTGGGCACACGTATCTCCGCTGATCGCCATTTCCGCTAACTTATCGAGCACCTCGCTGCGTATCTGCTGGGCGTCCGTCTCCGCTTCACCATCCACCAGCGCCTCTCCCTCGACCCCCGAGGCCAGCACATGGACCCGCGGATAGTGGATTTCATCGACCTCTTCGCCATCGTCGAGGGCGGCGTTCATCTCGTCTTTGACGAATTCGATCATCTCCGTGATCGCATCTTCCGCCGGAAGGTAGGGAAAGAGTTGCTCCAGATAACCGAAGGCCCCAAAGGCATCATCGATGAATTCCGTCCCCAAATCATTGCCCGCTCCCCCTGGCGCCTCGGGACCAATACTCGTCCCATCCGTGTACAGCACGGCGTGCCGCGCTCGGCAGGCAAAGTAGTCGTCGTCCTGCGCGGTATGGGGATTGACGCTGTCCGAGGATTCATAATCCAGAAATTGTCCCCCGTCATAAAACTGGCGCAGGTCATGGATCGCTGCGCCAAAGGGACTGGCCTGAGCTACCGGCTGATGCCCCAGTGGGTAATCGAAGAAGTCCATCTCTCCACTGAAAAACTGATTGATCGTCTCTACGTCACTCGCCTCTTCTTCGTAGCGCAAAAAGCCGGCATCCAGGATGGCTCGCTGCACAAAACGGCTGACCTCCGTGGGACTCTGGCTGGCTTCCATCATATTCATCGCCGACGCCATGCGGAATAAGCCCGTCTGGTGACAATAGTCCTCCACTACCCAATCGGGCAGATCACAGCTTCCGGCCGTCACCGACTGTCCCTGGCTGCCATCACAACATACATCGTGGTCGAATTCGCCCGACGCATAGGGAAATTCCTGTCCCGCCATCAGATCCGTCATCGGCAATTCATCGCCTTCATAGGCCCCATCGGGATAACTATCGAAGGCGGCCATCGAAAATAGTGCCGTCGACCCCAGGGCATCGAGGAGCCCATTATCCAATTGCCGGTCGTAGACCTCCTGGATATGGGGAAAGGGATCGCGGTGATCGATAAATTGCTCGAAGGGGTCCGATATATCGCTATCTCCGCAGTCGTTGCCATCAAAATCGGTACAGCACACCTGCTCGTGGGCTCCCCCTCGCCCTCGGGGCACAAACCAGCA
>CAYQBU010000095.1:0-5471 GCA_964415785.1 uncultured Bradymonadales bacterium | reverse complement strand
GATCGTCTGCCACTCCCCATCGCGCCTCACCGACGAGCTGGGCAGGTTCAACTGCGTCCCCTCCTCCCACGTCCGCTTATGGTGATCCGTCGACGTCGCCTCCGAAGGCTCCATGACCGGATAGGTGCCAAAACCCTCCTGCGTCCACTGACTGGACGCCGAACTATCAAAGATCACCGTCACCGATGGGGGCTGCCCCACCCCGATATCGACCGCGCTCTGACTGATCGCCAGTTTGGGAAGCAGTACGCCCGCGCCCACCACCGCCATCAAGGTGGTGACCACAACCCATCGGTTCATTTTTATCCATTCGACGATCTTCATGAGCTACCTCGATTTATGAACTCAATCGCACAGGTGGCGATCCATTTGGTGGTTTGGTTGCTCAATTCTCTTCAATTGCAATCGGCCGGACCGACCATCGCCCGAACCATATGCCGACTTGACGAACTCCGACTCCGCGAGCGCTCCCTGGCCTGCGCGTCGCTGTCCAGACCCCCCATCGTCGCCTGACTCCCCACCGTCACCAGGGTAAAGCAAAATTCATCCCCATAGCCCTCGGCCCTCGGCCCCATCACCGGGTCGCGAACGACATAGCGCACCCGATCACTGCCCATATCCGCCAGGTTCATCTCCATGCCCAGTGGTCTCGTGTACCCGTCGCTGCCATCCAGCGGGTCGTCCTGCGCCACGTACTCGATAATTCCTCCCCGCCGTGTCGCCGCCAGCGGATCAGCACCGGAGTCCGCGCTCAACAACTCTTCAACCCCCTGGGAGGAGCCATCAAAGAGCTCGCGACGAAGCGTCTGCGCCTCTCTTCCACTTCGGGTCACCGCCATCGACATCACCCCGTCGGAATCGGTCTGCGTATCGGCCATCAACCGATGCATCCCCGACGTCATCGTCGTCGACGACGCCGCCTTTAGCGCCACCAGCCCCAACCCTGACAGCACCAACATCACCAAAATCGCCAGGATCAACGCTGCTCCCCGCTGCGATTGCCTCCATCGTCTCTTCATCATCGGCTCCATCTCAATTACCCCCCATCAGGGAGAAATTTGTCATCTCTACACCGGTCTCCAGCGTGACCACCGACGCCGACCCCTCCGCGGTGTCCACCAACTCATAGGTCTGCATCCGTCCCCCATCCTCTTCAAACCCTGGCTGATCGGCGATATCCAGATGGGGTCGATTCGAATTCTCCCGATCCGTTCGCGTCGATAGCCGGATATTGGCATATTTTGCGCGCTCCGGATTGGAATTCGCCGGATTGCTGGTCACACAATTATTGTCGTCGTTGATCACATCCCAGTCACTGCCATCGATGCGGTTACCCGTATCCCAATTTCCATTGGCGTCCACGCAATCGAACCAGATCCTCAGATCCACGATATTCTCAGCGATCACCATCGTCGGGCCCAGGACCTCACCCCTTAGATCACCTTCCGACAACCCCGTCGCCATTGCCTGGGCGGTGATATTGCTGGCATTGACCCGCTGGCGAACCAATTGCATCGTCCGACCATCTCCCGGCGCCGGTTGAACGTGATACCAATAGGCATCGATGATCGCCGTATCCAGGTCCACATCATCCTCGATGCTCGCGCTAAATCCCGGTTCATCGCCCGGGCCCACTCCCCTCAGGCCCTCTTGTAGGCCGATGACGCTGTTGTCATCGTCTTCGAAGATCAAATCCAGTCCCCCGATCTCCAGATCGTTGCCCGCTGACGAGGTTGAACCGATGGGACTAAATTGCTTCTGCCCGTCCGTATCGATCACCCTCAACATACGCCCCAGGAGATCGATATCGTCCGGGTCCGGGAGGTCACCCGGGGCGACCGTGATCGTTCGATCAAAAGGATCGAACCCCCGCAATCTGGCCAACCCCTGGCCATCGGCCTCCACGATCAGCCTGCCCTCATCTATCTGGGAGCCCGCTCCGCCCAGGCGCCGAAATTGGGAAAAGAACACCCCCGGCGTATCGTAGGCCCCGGTCACCACAATCCCGCTAAAGCGCGACCCGGGATTTGAATCATCCAACTCTGCTTCGCCGCCGAGATCTCCATGATCCTGATCTTGCCATCCATCGTATCCCATCACCCCCTGAACCATATACCGCTCATTGGAGAGCATGGTCACCGAGCGGTCGACGAGCGGATCACTATTGGGCGTCGCCTGAGCCCCGGCCATCTTCAGATCCGTGCGCAGATAATCGAGTCCAAACCGGCCCTGGTCCAGTGCTTCACTCAATCCCTCCACTTCCTGGAGGGCCTCCGATGTGCGCACGAACATTCCATAGATCAACGCCGTCAACAGACCCACCAGGGCCATGGCGATCATCAACTCCACGAGCGTAAATCCCTTTTTCCAACCCACTCGGCCGGCCCCAGCGATGCGTCGTCTCAGTGTGGTCAGACTCATATCGTCCCTCCTCGCTCATCGAGCCGTCCCGCAGACACGCCGGCCTGAAAATAATTGACCCGATAACCCTCCAACTCCAGATCTTGGACCTGACTTCGGCCCAGATTCCCCATGACCTCGTTGGCACCACAACCATTGCCAAACCGCTCGCCCTGGCGCGGATAGACCACCGCAACCTGTACCTGAGTATAATCGGGGTAATCCTGGCCCCCAAAGGAGCGCGCTCTTAAATAAATGCAGAATCGGCCCGGACCATCGTCACTGGTGGTCTCCGGATCATTGAGTCTCTGTGTCACGGGCTGAGCCATCGGCGCCTCCACCCAACTTCCGTCATTGGCCAACGCCTCTGCCAACACACCCCGGTCGAATCCCTCATGAACCGATTCCACCGTCGAGGCCGTTGGATCCTGATCGGAATTCCATTGCCGAGCCTCGGCGCGAATCAACTGTTCCACCGTTCTCGCCGCTTCCACCGAGCCCGTTACTTCTCGTGCCGTGCTATAGCCATCGAGCGCCGAAAATTGCATCGCCATCGTTGCCAGCACCCCGATGGCCAATACCACCATCGCAATCATCAATTCGATCAATGAAAATCCTCGTCGATTCATCGCATCACCCTCGCCTGCCCACCATAAGAGATATGAATCATGGAAAACTTCGCCAACTCACGATCCGCCCGAATCTGGGGGCTATCCTCGCAATTTTTCAGATTCCCACTGGGGCTAGACTCCTCGTCGAGCACCGGAATCATTACATTCATCTCTCCACACCCCGTTGCCGCCGCCTGAATCGGCACTCCGTCCTCGTCGGTCACCGTCCCCCGCGGCGAAATGCACAGCCGCTCCACTTGACCACTGCTTTGATCTTCCGGGGTTTCAATCACCATATCTAACCCCCGACCATCAGGCCGAATGGCCCCCACTATCGTATCTTCGTGGGGATCGACATCAGGGGCCAGACTGCACGTCGGCGCCTCCCAATCACTTCCGCCTGCTCGCGCCTCGTAGAACACCACCTCGTTATTATCGACCTCAATATAGACGGCCTGCCCATTGCGCATGGCATGCGTCCGGGCCTGGTTGAAGGTGGCCACGATATCTCGGTTGAGCTGATTGATATTATTTCGCTCCACCGACGCCGAGATCGATGGTGCCGACACCGCCGCCAGCAGTGCTACCAGCACTACGGCGATCATCAACTCCACCAGGGTAAACCCCCGTGCCAACAGCGTGGGCGTATCCCCATGTCTGTGTCGATGCCTCACTTTGATCATCGCTCCATCCAGCTTCGCTCAGAATATTGAACTTTCGTTAACTGATGTGTTGCAAGGATTACACCAGAGTATGAGCACCGAGGCAAATCCTAATTCTGCCCCGATCCCCTCGCCCTGGCCTCCACGCTCTCGCCGCTTCACCGCCCAGACAAGCCACACACTACGCACTTATTTCATAGCTATGAAATGTTTGCGTGCCCCAATTTCTCTACCTGGAAGGGTCTCGCCTTTTTCCCTCCCCCCAAACATGCCACATTGGGCGTCGAATTTGGGCTTCCAACCTCCTGTGGTCCCCGTCGATGTATTTTATTCGTTTCCCACATGCCGCTCCCCCCCCGATGATCTGTTCTTTGACCATCGCGGCCCTTTTATGCCTGCTGGCCCTCGCTCCCTCTTTAGCCCACGCCACGACCTATCAAATCCACGCCCAGAGTGCAGCCTGGGCCACCCAACACCTGCGCAGCGACACTACCCTCCAGGCGCCCCGGGTCATTTCTCAATCCCTTCAGCTATCGGCCTACGATCTTCGCGACAATCAGCGCGGCGACGTCAACGCCCGGTTGCGCTTTAGCTACCAGACCGACCTCGGCCTTCAGACGCGCTTGAGGCAGGAGCCCCTCTTCGACGCCCACTGGAATGATCTGACCCTCGATCTGGCCTACCTTCAGTGGCGGCCCATCGACCCACTGACGGTCACCGCCGGCCGCCAGTGGATTTCCGATCCTCTGGGGCTCACCGACATCGACGGCATCACCCTGGGCTGGGACGCCCCCGCCGCCTCCTCTACGGACTCCGAGTTACGCCCTCACGCGTCGGTCTCCGTCGGGCGCGATGTCCACCGCGGACTGACCCCCTTTGATCCCGGCGCCTGGGATATCCAGGGACTTCCCCCCAACGACTCCAACGTCGACACCGACCCCTGGCATATCGTAGGAGCCGCCTCCCTGGGCCTTCGCTACGGCCCTCGCCACCGAGCGATTGTCGCCGCTCGCCAATACACCCGACCCACTGGCGACGATCACCGCGCCACTACCCGTCGATTGGGGGCCACGGCCACCGTCTCGCCTACCCGTTCCTGGACCATGACCTCCACCGCCTCCTATCACTCCACGCCTCAGACCCTGGACCGCGCCCGCCTCGACGCCACCTACCGACTCAACGGGGCCTCGATTTCGGCCGGACTCGACCATCGCCGGCCCATCTTCGACACCACCAGCATCTTTAACCTCTTCGGCGCCCAACCCCACCGAACGGCCTACGCCTCCTACCAGCGCCCCATCCAACGTATCTCCACGGCCGTCGAACTCCGCACCTGGACGCGCCTGTACCAATCGCAGGACGCCTCCTTCTTCAGCACCGGCGACGACCACGCTTTGGGCACCGCCCTGGCCATGAACCACCGTCTCTACGCCGGCTTTCCCTTTCAGCTTTACTGGCAGCTCAGCGCCCAGACCCTCACCGACCGCCGCGGCGGAGACCAGTGGCTGGCCCAGACCCGACTTCGCACCCCCTCGCCCATCGACGGCCTTTATTTTCAGGCCCGCATCCTTGGCCTCTTCGCAGAGGCCGATCACCACCGGCGCCAAAATGCCCGCGCCCTCACCACCAGCGTCGGCGCCGACTATGTGGTCGGCGATATCGGTGACCTCAGCCTTCATATCGAGAGCCGTCAGGCCACCACCACCCCCACCAATGCCGCCGCTTTCCTCGTCTTTGAAATGGAGGCCTGGCGATGACGTCATCCGCCCTTCGCTGCTTCATCCTTTGCTGCCTGGTC
>CAYQBU010000094.1:14148-15018 GCA_964415785.1 uncultured Bradymonadales bacterium | reverse complement strand
ATCTCATCGAACCAGAGGGGGGAGTGGAGGATGGATCCGTCGCGGCCCAGCAGAAGGTAGCCGGCTGGGGTGTCCTCGAGATCGGGAAGCATGTCGCTCATGAAAGCTCTTGGCGTGGAGGAAAATCAGCTCGGAGACCTTAAAATCGCCAGTTGAGGCCGGCTCCAAAGATCTGGGTGCGCGTCGTCCAGAGCCCCTCGTTTTGAGGGTTGCCAGGCGGTGTTCCCTGGGTCTCACATGTGTCGTTTTGGAAATCGGGGCCGCGGCAACTGCTGAGGGGAATCGGATTGTAGACCTCGCCGTCGGTCACCTTGCGATCCGGGGAGTGAATATAGGCGTAGGCCAGATCGAGGCGAAGGCTGTCGGTGAAGTCGAAGGTGGCGCCGAGGCTCGCCGAGTAGCGCTCCCAACTGAGGAAATCGGCCGAGGTATAGGCCACGGGTTGGGCGGCGGTTTCCATGAATCCACCGACGTGGCCCGTAAAGAGGGAATTGAAGGCATAGCTAAAGCCACTGCGAATGCTAAAGGTGTCCTGGTAACCCTTGCGCTGATAGATGGGGAAGAGCCGCTCCGAAGGATAGTTGCCCTCGTCGTCGGTGGGGAGGGCACGGATCTCGATATCGCCGAGCAATTCCAGGCGGAAGTTGTCGACGGCCGACCAATTTTCCCAGTTGGTATTGAACTCGAAGTCCCAGCGAGGAAGGTCGTCATGGCGGGGGTGTTCGCCACCGCTGACGCCCCAGCCGAGACGAAGGGTTCCGGCTTGCCAGGTCTCGAGGCTGATGCGGTCGTCGCCCAGGGCGGGGTCGAATTCCAGCACCTCGACGAGTTCACGGGACCAATCGACTTCGGCGGTGCCCTCGAGGCTCC
>CAYQBU010000094.1:0-14138 GCA_964415785.1 uncultured Bradymonadales bacterium | reverse complement strand
TTTGGTGGGTGGCCGGTAGGAGGCAGCGATGCGGAAGGGGCCGTCGGTATAGGAGATGCCCAGGATGCCCGTGGGGGCGACGCCGGTGAGGTCCTGACCGCGGATAAAGGCCTCCTTATCGGGGTCCTCCTCCCAGGGCCTATTGACATTGAAATCGGCCTCGGCGGTCACGGAAAAATTGGTGAACTGGTACGCGAGGGCGGCGGTGAGGCCGATATCGAGTTGGCGGTCATCGCCCAGATCGAAGGATTTTCCGAGGCCACCGCCGAAGTAGACGACGGCCATATCGCTCTCCACGACCATACCACGGGTGGCGCCAAGAGGGTCGGGATCGCAGTCATCACCGATGCCCCAGCAAGGATTGCCGTAGGCCGGGGGGGTGAAGACGCCGACGCCGGCGCTGAGGTCGTCGCCGAGGTCAAAGCTGGCAGCCAGAAAGGGGATAGGAAAAGGGCCGGTGCGGTTTTCGGCGAGGTCGAAGCTCTGGGGTTCAGCGCCAGGCTCGACGACAAAATCGTCGCGCTGAAAGGTGGCGTCCAGGTCCCAGACGTTGACGCTACCCAGGATCTGGTGGCCTTCCACAGCGGTGAGACGTGAGGGGTTGAAGTAGAGCGCCGATGGATCAGCGGTGTTGACGGCTCCAGTGCCTCCACGGGCAAGGGAACGAGGAGTATGTTCCCCGATTTCAAAGCCAGCGCCCCAGGCTTGGGAGGGGACCGTGAGAAGGGCCCCGAGAGCCAGGGGAGGGAGGAGTGCGAGAGAGGGGAGGCGCTGGCGGGAATCCATGGGTCATCATCCAAAGGGCGAGAGAAGGGTGATCATCATTCAGCAGTCGCTTCGGTGGAGGCCGTCGAGGATTTGTCGTCTTCCTGTTCGTCGGAATCGTCGGTATTGATTTCGATTTCCGAGGCCGTCTCAGCGTTGGCTTTTTTGCTCCCTTCATCCTCAGAAGGTGGGCCTTTGACGGGGGCGGAGTCCATCTCTTCTCGCTCCTCGTCATCCGAGGGGGAGGCAGCTGAAACTTCCTCGGATTCATCAGCGCTCGCTGACTCTTCGCTGTCGTCCAGGGCGTGGCGGCGAAAGATACTGGTCGGCTGGGCTTCGAAGGCGTTGTCGGAGGACGACGGCGATGGCACGGGATCGGCATCGTCCTCAGTGGACGCCGCGGGAGGATTGTTTTGTCGCCAGCGGTGCATGGTGTCGACGAGCTGCTCGATGTAGCGATCGCGCTGTTTGAGTTCTTGTTGAGTGCGCTCAAAGACCTCGGCGATATCACGCCGTACTCCCTGGTAGAGAGAGGTCATATGATCGAGCTGCTCTTGAAGCTGGCCCCATGGCGGCGATGACTTGGGAGAGGGTTGGGAACGCTGTTGGGAGAGCGGTTCAAATTCAGAGGTGACATTTTCGGAGTGGAAGGCGTTGTCGCCTGGACTGGAGGGTTGGTCGTGGTGGCGTGGATGTTGGCGCAACTGAAGCTCGGCGATCAACTCCTGGAGGCGGTCGGTGAGGCCCAGGTAGGGTAGGGTAACTTCTCGAGGAGTCGGGGCAAGCATGCCATCGGGGCCACAAAAGAGGAGCTCGACGGCGGCGGGATCGCCGTCGCCTTCGCAGAGTTGGTCATCGGTCTCGATCCAACGACGGGAGTGCTCGTCGGTCTGCTCCGACGAGCCCACCTGGGTGGACATATCACCGATCCAGAGGCCGCTTTCGTCGGGCCCCGTGGTGCGGCCCTGGCGATTGGAGGGAAGGTCGGCGTCGTGATCAAAGACAAAGCTCAACCGAGGACGCTGGGTGACGGCAAAGACGCGCTCAAAGACGTCGTTGAGGTTGCCGATCTGAGGGCTTCGCTCGCCGGATTGGGCGACGTCGAGCTCTTTTCCTCGCTGGGCGTAGCCGTACCGGGGTAGGATCGACTCCATGCCCTGCTGGGGGCGTTTTTCGATGGCACAGATGTACTGGCCGCCGTCGATCATCACCCGTTTGATGTCGCGAAGTAAATTGGCATCGGTGACCGGAGCTGTGGGATCGAGGCAGAGCACGATGTCAAAGGTATTGTCGGGGAATTCGAGCTCTTCCCAGAACATGACGTGGAAGTTGAGGCCCTGTTTGGCGTGTTTGACGCGAGCCAACTCCAAGACTTCCGGTCGGTGGTCGACGCCATTGACGCTTTCGGCGCCCAGATCCATGAGCATCGATGAGCCGATGCCCGTTCCGCAGCCGATGTCGAGGACGCGCTTGCCGCGGACTCGGTCGGCGAGCAAGACGTAACGAGGGAGAAGACTATGCCATTCACCTTCGAGGGTATGGATACCAAAATACCGCGTCATAATACCGATCCACCGGTGAGGAGTTGTTGAGCGATTCGGGGCCCCATGAGTATAGGACAGGCGCCGAATGGGGTGCAATAGGGCAAGTGCGATCAGGGTTTGGCGTCGCTGTGGTTGCTGGGTGCAGGATCGGACGCAGCGGGGGCGCACCCGGTGGTGAAGGGGCGGCCATCGGCACAGGTGCCAGGGCTAAAGAGGGGCTGGTCATCGTCGAGGTCGCGGTGCGGTTGAAATTCCGAGGTCTCCAACTCCGGCCATCGATTCAAGGAGCCCTCGGGGTGAGAGCCATAGCTGTGATCGGCGATGATGGACCCGTCGGCGGCCTGGACAACGATGCGGCCGCCGCCCTGGGCGTAGCGAAACCAACTCTCGGAGATCAGGGATTCAAAGCCCTCGCCCGAGGGGGGATCGGCGCTTTCTTCAAGACCACCGAAGACGACGACGGCGTGAAGGGGCTCAAGACAAAAGGGGGGAAAGGTGAAGCGCTCGTCGCCGTCGTTTTGGAGTTGAAGGCTCGTCATGTCGACGACCTCATCGCCTATATTGACGAGCTCCACGAATTCGTCGTCGTGGAAGTGCCGGGTGCCGTCCTGGTTGGCGTCGCCCTCATCGCCGGGGGGAACGTTGGCCATGAATTCGTTGAGGATTACCGATTCGTCGGTGGCCATGGGGGCGTCGGGACAGGGGTGGTCGGGGAGGTCGTCGTCGGCCGGTGTCTCCTTGTTTGTGGATGCGGCATCGGTGGAGGGTGTGGCGGCCGTATGAAGGGGATCGGCGTTGAGGTCGACACACTCACCGAGCTGGCAGAAGTGGTCGGCCGGACACTCGTCGGAGCCATTGCATTGGGCCTCAAAGGACTGTTGGCAGGCGCTGATTCCCACCAAGAGAATGAGGACTAACAGTGGATGGGCCGTCATGGTCTCTCCTTGTCGACTTGTTGTTGAAACCAGCCGCCGGTGATGGCGTCGAGCTGAGCGCTGAGGGCCTGGAGGCGGAGGTAGTGATCGAGGCGTTCGTCGAGTTCGGTGGGGGGTTGGAGGTGAAGCAGCAGTTGGAGGCGGCGGCGCTCGAAATACAGCTCGGTGACCTCGCTGAGGAGGTGGTCGTGCATTTGCCAGCGCTGTCGGAGCTCGCGCTGGATGGCGATTTCGTCGCCGCTATAGATGAGGCGCGAGAGATGGAAGGTGGCCCGAGCAGAGTAGATGGAGCGGTAGCGCAGGTCGTCGCGCCAGAGATGCTGGGCGTTATTTCGGCTGTAGAGGCCGTCGTCGTCGGCGTCGATATTTTCACGAAAGCGGTCTTGACGGTCTTGTTGGCTGAGCCAGTTGGTGGTGCCCTGAAGGGTGGGCAGCAGGTTGCTGAGCCGCGATCGGCGCGTCCATCGATCGGGACGGTCAGCGTCAAAGCGGCGATATTCCAGGGCCTGTTGGTGGACCTCCTGGATGGAGGGTTCGTGCTCGAAGGCCCGAAGTGCGTCGGTGATGCGTTCGTCATCGATCACGGGTTGGGCGGCGGCGTTGCTCGCCGACATGCAGATGCCCAGCGCGACGACGATGGCGATCCCGAGCAGGTGTGAACCAAGAACCTTCATCGGCGGACCTCGGGGCGAGAGGAGAGGTGGTGATGGGTTCGCCACATGGCACTCGTGCTCCAGGCATCGATCTGTTCTTGTAGCGACGCATCAGCGGTGCCGTGGGGGCCAGGCCAGCGAGCACAGACCGGATCGGTGGTGGCCGAGGACGGGAGACTCGGCGCCGGTGAGGGCTGGCGCTGCCAACGCAGCGCAACCCTCAGTTGCAGCCGCCCCCATTCGTCGAGTTGGTCGGCTCCCGTGTCGACCATCGGATCGGGGTAGACGTAGTGATCGTGTTGGTTATAGGCCGTCGCTCGGGGACGACGGTCGAGGGTCACCACCACACTGGGCATCAGGTGGCGAAGCCGGCTGGGTGGGGAGTCGTCGACAGCGGAAGGGGCGGCGGCACAGAGATCGGCGTAGGCTCGTTCCACCTCCTCGTGGGTGGGGATCTCCGTCGCCGTGAGGGCCAGCCAAACGATGGTGCTAAGGATAAGCATTGTGGCGTTCCTCGCGGAGGGATGGTCAGGACGCGCATTGGAGTCCTGTTGTCGCGAGGAGTTGCGCCGATGTTTCGTGGCGCAGGAGCGCCGGTGGGATCAGCGCTTTTCTTTGAGGGCCTGGACCAATTTGTGGTGAATGTCGCCGAAGGAGGCGCCGGAGAGGCCGACGACGAGGTCGCCGGGACGGGCTTCGCGAACCACGGTGTCCACGATGTCGTCGACGTCGGGGATAAGCCGGGTCTGGGGGCCGGCCTCCGCGATATCGGAGCGAAGTGTCTCCACGTCAATGCGTTCGTCGGCGCTGAGGTTGTCCGACTTTTCGCGGGGGCTGGCGATGATCACCTCGTCGGCGGGGGCAAAGGCGGGGGGATAGGCGTCTTGAAAGACCCGCCGCCGAGAGGTGTTGCTGGTGGCCTCGAAGAGGGCCCACAGTCGGGCCCCGGGATCGTCCAATTGGTCGCGAAAAGCGGTGAGGGTGGCCTGAACGGCCGTGGGGTGGTGGGCAAAATCGTCGTAGACGGCGATGTCGTCGACGGTGTCGATGAGCTGTTGGCGCTTTTTGGCCGGTTGGAATTGGGTGAGGGCGTCGGCGATGGCGTTGAATTCGATGCCCTCGTCGAGAGCGATGGCGGTGGCACCCATGGCGTTGCGGAGGTTGAAGTCGCCGATGGTGGGAATTCGAAGGGTACCCAGCGATTCGCCGTGGAGCACGAGGTCAGCGACGGTGTGACCGTCTTCGATGTGCCACTGGCGGGGATGAAGGTCATTGGCGGCGTGGAGCCCGAAGGTGTGGACCGAACAATCGGCGTGGGAGGGGAGGCCCTCGAGGTTGGAATCGTCGCCGTTGATCCACAGCGACCCCTCGGTGGGTATCATGGCTACGAAGCGTTCAAAGACGGCTTCGATGGCCTCCAGATCGGGGTAGATGTCGGCGTGATCGAATTCGAGGTTGTTGATGGTGGCTCGGAAGGGGGCGTAGTGCCAAAATTTAGGGACTTTGTCGAAGTAGGCCGTATCGTATTCATCGCCCTCAATGACAAAGCTTTTGCCGTCGCCGAGGCGATAATTGGTCCCGAAGTTACCGGCGATTCCGCCGAGCATAAACCCCGGGTCAGCGCCGGCGTGGGTGAGGATCCATGCGAGCATGGAGGTGGTGGTGGTCTTGCCGTGAGTGCCGGTGAGCACCAATGGGCGTTTGTCGTCGAAGACGAAGTGGCGAAGGGCTTCCGGGAGGCTGAGGTGGGGAAGCTTTCGGCGGCGCATTTCCACGGCGTCGGCATAGCTTTCGCGGCAGACGTTGCCCACGATGACCAGATCGGGATCCCAGTCCAGATTGCTGGCGTCGTAGCCGACCATGATGTCAATATCACGATCGGCAAGCCAGGTGCTCATCGGCGGGTAGGCGTTGGCGTCGGAGCCGCGGACGCGATAGCCCTTTTGCTGGAGCATGGCCGCCAGGCTTCCCATGGCGCTGCCGCAGATACCGATGATGTGAATGTCGTCGATGGTGTCGGGGAGCGCGGGAAAGGGCCGCGGGTCGGAGGCGGTCATAGAGAAATCCCAGGCTATAGGGGAGGGCAGTCAGAGAGATGGCGAATGTACGAAATCAACTGCCATCGAGGAAGTGCTGCAGGGGGGCGGTGTCATCTGGAATCTCCAGATCGAGTCGCAACCCGCGTTCCTGGATGGGGCCGTCGACGACTTCGAACACCTCGGCGTCGATGGCAAACTCCTCGCCGCTGACGGGGTGAACCAGGAGGCATTTGACGCTGGTTCCCTTGGGATAGAGCTCCGAGGTGTAGACGAAGAGGCGTCCGTTGGGGAGATCGACGGTGCGTAGCTTGCGAAGCATCGCCGAGTTGGGCACTCGCATCTCTACGATGGGGGTGCGGCTCAATTCAAAGGAACGGCGGGCGTCGGGGTTGGAGTCGTAAAGGGTGTCAACAAAGTCACGCCATTGTTGGCGGGTTTGTTGACCCAGAGAAAAGAGTTGAATGCCCATGCCCGGATCGCGCCCTCGGTCGCGGGCTTCCACGGGATTGACGGTATGGGCAACCAGACCGAGCATCTGTAATTCCTGCTCAGAGTCAGGAAGAACGGTGCGAAACCGGATCAGCTTTCGAAGAGGCAGGGGGTTGGAACGGATGATGTAGACCCCCTCGTAGGAAGCATCGCGGGTCTGGCATGGGACGTCGCCGTCGACGGTTTGGATAAAGACGTCGAGTTCGACGTCGACGCGGGGGGATTTTCGTTGCCGAGATGCGCTCATAAGGAGGTCGCCGGGGTTAGGGGGTTACCATGAGGTGTAGTCATCATCGTCGTCTACATTATCGGCGTCTTCATCATCGCCGGAAGCAGGCGACGGCGAGGCCTGGTCGTGGGCGCCGTCGCCATCTGGAGGCGGTTCATCGCTGCCTCCGTCTCGATCAGAGGTGCCCGGGCGAGTGGGTTCCGGAGGGGCGAAAAAGCGCGGACCCTCGTCATCGTCGTCCTCGCTGGTGGTGCCATCGTAGAGCCCTACAGCGCGTGTACCATCCTCGATCATGTCGGCGATGGTAAGTGAGAAGTGGGCGTTGAGCTCAGAAGCCGGTGTGGGCTCGTAGTCAATGGCCGGATTGGGCTCCAGCATCCAGTTGGGATCGCCGCGAAGATATTCCGTGATCTGACCGGGCATGGCGAGGCTGACGATAAATACCGGTACGGCGGCGAAGATCGTGGTGCCCAGGAGGACGCGCAGAAGGCGATCACTTTTGCGCTCGACGACCTCAAAGCGCTCCTTGTGGCTATTTTCGCCGAGGGCGGTAAATAGGGGAATGGCCAGCGCAAGAATGGCGGCGACGGCGATGCGGATATAGCCGTCGAGGAATCCTCCAACCATGGCGCCGACGATAATGAATGCCGTGTAGACGAAGAAGGCCGCCAGGATAAAGAGCGAGCAGATCTTGGTGATGCGAAAGGCAAAGGCCAGATCGGACTCCTCCTCGGGCTCGCGAGCGGTGGCGGGCTTGTCGCCGTCGGAGCCATCGGACTGGGCCTGGAAAGTGGGCTTTTCGCTGTCAGGGGCGTCGGGAAGCTCCGAGGAGGGGATACCGAAATAGGTACTCTCGTCGCGCTTGAGTTTTTGATCGTTCGATGAATCGGGTTCGATGACGTCGTTGCCCCGGGGGGTGGTGGCGGCGATGTCGAGATCGAGACCGGGATCTTCGTCTCCCTCGTAATCGAAGTGGTGGACCGAGGTATGGGAGTTTCCGTTACCGGCACTGGTCACGGATTTGGCCGCCGGCGCCGAGATGGCGCCGGGGGAAGTGGAGGGAGCCCGTTGTCCAGAAGGGGTGTCTGGGTGGTGGCGCGGACCGGAGTCGTCGCGGCCCATATCCAGGGGGATACTGGATTGACTGACCGCCGAGAAGCGGCCGCTGGTGCGCAAGAATTCGTCGGCGCCCCCATGGCGGGCGCCGTTCTGGCTGAGTTCCTGGGCCGTCTCATCGATCGCCAGGGCCATGGCTTCACCACTCTGAAAGCGATGTTCCACGGGCTTGGCAGTGGCCTGCTTGAGGAGGCGCTGAAGGGCGGGGTTGAGGGCGCCGATATGATCGAGTTTAAGGGGTTCAGGGCTGATCTGCTGGCTGATCAGTGCCATGGTGGTGTCGCCCTTGACGGCCGGTTCGCCGACGAGCATTTCGTAGAGCATCAGCCCCAGACTGTAGAGGTCGCTTGGGGCGTCGATATCGTCGCCGCGGACCTGTTCGGGGCTCATATAGCGCGGCGTTCCGATGAGGGCGCGTTGCCCCTCGGGAACCCCGGCGCTGGTCAAGTCGACGTCCTGTTGGCCCCGCAGCCGGGCGACCCCAAAGTCGAGGACTTTGACGAAGTCCGATTCGCCCTCCAGGTCGGTGAGCATAATATTGGCGGGCTTGAGATCGCGGTGGATGATGCCGTGGTCGTGAGCTTCGCTGAGCGAACGGGCGATCTGGCGGCTCAACCCCAGCGCTCGCATCGGTGGCTGGGCACCCTGTTGTTTGATCAGAGATTTGAGCGTCATGCCCTCTACAAACTCCAGGACCATGAACACCACGCCGGAACGGGTCTCGCCATAATCGTGAATGGTGACCGTATTGGGATGGCGAAGCTTGCTGATGATGCGCACTTCGCGCAAAAATCGCTGCCGAGCATGGGGGTCGTGCTCGCCGACGCCGGGTTTGAGGATCTTGAGAGCTACCGGGCGGTCCATCGACAATTGATGGGCCAGATAGATGACGCCGAAGCCGCCTCGACCCAATTCGCGGACGATGCGGTAGTTGCCCTCAAAGATTTGCCCGGCATCGAGGTTGTATTTGGCTCCTTGTAGAGGCACGAATATCCAGGATTTGGAGACGGCGATGAGTCAAGGCGCGACGCATTTAAGGCGAGGCTATCAACCCCTGCTAACTTGGTCAATTCTTCTCATGAGGGACGCGGCTTGGTACTAGGCCTTGAGGACTCGTTGACGGTGCGTCTGACGCGTCGAGAACGTGCTGGAACGTCGTTGCGGCTCGCTCGACGATCCCTCCGGCATCGCCTTGTCGCCGCGCCTTGCTCAACAGGCCCTCGACGTTGCAGCCCGCAAGCGTCAACTTCGGCTCAAGGCGTTATTAACAAGAGGTTAATCCGGGTCAAAGGAGGTGGAGAGGTGAGCGATCAAGGCGCAGAAAATAAGGTTTCCCGACTATTTTTAGCGGATCGCTTCGAGCGGCCGCAGCGGGAGGTGGAGTTGCTATTCGATGAGGGCACGCTGGTGGTTTCAGGGGTCGAAGAACAGGAGGCCATGGCTCATTGGTGGACTTTCGATGATCGAGTGGACGCTTGGAGGTGCTCTGGTGGGCGGTATCGCCAGGCGCTTGCGGAGTTGCTTCGCAAGGGGTGGGCGGTGATGGACAGGGCGCGCGACTACGAGGAGTTTGAACATGACCTTGTCCTGGACTATCGCCCCTACGAGCATCAGAGAGAAGCGCTAGATGCCTGGGAAAAGCAGGGAAAGCGTGGGGTGGTGGTGCTACCCACGGGATCGGGCAAGACCTACGTGGCGATGTTGGCGATGGGGCTAGCTGCACGGAGCACTCTGGTGGTGGTGCCCACGATCGATTTAATGAGTCAGTGGGTGGCGAATCTGGAAGAGGCGTTCCAAATCGAGGTGGGGATGCTCGGCGGCGGGTCGCATGATGTCCGAGAGGTGACCGTGTCGACCTACGATTCGGCGGCCATTCACATGCACCGGATCGGAGGGCGCTTTGGGATGGTGATCTTCGACGAAGCCCATCATCTTCCCGGCGAGGTCTACCGCCAGGGGGCCCGTCAATGCGTGGCTCCCTTTCGGTTGGGGCTGACGGCGACCCCGGAGAGAAGCGATGGTGGACACGGCGACTTTGACCGGTTGGTGGGCCCGATTTGCTATCGAAAGAGTATTCGCGATCTATCGGGAGATATTCTCGCGGACTATGAGGTGCGGACCATCGAGGTGGCGATGGATGAAGGCGACCGCCAGCGCTACGAATCGGAGCGGGCCATCTACCGAGGGTTTGTCGACGAGGATGGGATTCGCCTGGGAGGCCTTCGCGGTTGGCGTCGCTTTCTGGCAGCGACGAACCGAAGCGATCGCGGGCGGCGGGCCCTGGAGGCCTATCACAACCAGAAACGACTGGCCCTGGTCCACGATGCAAAATTGGAGCGCCTCTACGACCTTTTGGAGCGCCATCAAGAGGAGCGCATTTTGGTGTTCACCAACGACAACGCGTCGGTCTATCAGATCAGCGAGCGGCTATTGGCCCCAGTGATCACTCACCAGACGCGAATCAAGGAGCGACGCGAGGTATTGGAGCGCTTTCGCAAGGGCGACTATCGGGTGTTGATCACCAGCAAGGTGCTCAACGAGGGGGTCGACATTCCGGAGGCAACGATGGCAGTGATTTTGGCCGGATCGGGAAGCGTACGCGAACACGTCCAGCGCCTGGGCCGAATTTTGAGGCGAAGCGAAGGCAAAAGAGCATTACTCTACGAATTGGTGACCGAAAACTCGGTGGAGTCTCATGTGAGTCAACGGCGACGGGAGCACGATGCTTACCAGTGATCTACTGAGAATAACTCGACGCAAGGGCGGCATCACACCGGACTACCTGGACCGAGAGGGTCCAGAGGTCTTGGAGAGAAGCGAGCAGTTGATCCGTATTTTTGAAGACCACCTCGGCGATCAGCGCTCGGTGATCGAGGCCAAAGTCGATGCATCAATTGGTCATGGCACGGACTATTTGATCTGGCGAGGACTGGCAAAACTTCTCTACGACCGCAGTGAATTTGTGGTCGACGCGCCGATGAAGCCGCAAGAAATTCGCCAGGTGGTCTTCGAAGAGGCTGTAGAGGCTGGACATCCCCGAGATGCGGATGGGCGAAGCCAGGTCTTGCAGCGCGCCGGAGCCCGGCTGGGCATCGAGGCGGAGCAGTGTGATGGGTCCCTATATGCGGATCTCGAAGAGCGCCAGATCTTGGACAGCTTCCAGCCCATTGACGCCCTGGGCCTGGTTGATCGCTACAATGTGGCATTGGCTCAGGCGATGATGTATCGGGCGCGGTCGATGAAAGTTTGGGTAGGCAAGGAGGACTCCAATCGGCTTCGTCGTCTATTTCAAATGCTAAAATTTCACCGCCTGATGCATCGCAGTTGGCGGATCGATGAGGGCTATCGAATCGAAGTGGAGGGGCCGGAGAGCATCTTTAAGCGAGGCCGCAAGTACGGCCTTCAAATGGCGCTATTTTTGCCGGCACTCTTGCATCTGGACTCCTGGCAGATGGAAGCGGAGATCGAATGGGAAGATGAGAGCTATCGCTTTGAGCTAGATAGCGCCGACGAGCTGCGGCCCTGGAGGAGGGCTCGAGGCCAGTGGGTATCCGATGAGGAGGCCTGGTTTGAAAAGCGCTTTGAGCAATTGGCCCCTGAAGACTGGGGACTGGAGCGTCGAGGGGAGTTGGTAGATCTTGCGGATAACCAGGTCCTGGTTACCGATTATGTGGTGAGCACCGAAGAGGACCAGGAGGTGTGGATCGAGATCGTGGGGTTTTGGCGTCTGGCCTATTTGCGTCGACGTCTGGAGTGGTTGGCCCAGGCCAATCCCGAGCCCCCGGTGGTGTTGGTGGTCAGCGAAAAACTGAAGACGGACCGCCAGGCGTTGGAAGAGACTCCAGTGGAGGTGGTCTTTTTCAAGACAGCGATATTGATTCCACGGGTGGTGGAGGCCGTTGAACAAGCACTGAAGGGCCGGGGCTAAACTGCCCCGACCCTTCAAGCACTTAGATCCACGCGAGTGTGTCAATCGGCGTAGGGATCGTAACACTCCCCGGCGTATTCACCCTTGTTGTAGTCCTTGAGTTTGTCGGCCTTGGAGTAGGCAATGCCACGGGTCAATGGGGGCATCCAGGAGTGGCAATGGTTGAGAAGGCCTTTGGCCAAAAAGAGATGCACCCCGGTAATCAGGCTCATCTCGGCGCCGTTGGCTTTGTTGAGATCGGCGGCGATGACCTGCTGAGCGAGAGTATAGAAGGCCTTTTGGGTACCGCTCATGCCGCTGTGGATATGCTTGGTGATGATGTGGTTCCAGGTTTTGCCACAGATGTAGCGGTCATTGCCGTAGCCATTGCCCACGGGCCAGGAGCCCTTCTTGTCTTTCCAGTAGGTCTTCTTTTTGGGGCAGGTGGGCAACACGTCTTTGGGGTCGCAGCTCACATGGATATCGTAGTTCTGTGAGGCCCGAGAGGAGATGACGTCATCATCGCCCTCGTTCGGGTAGTTGGGGCTGTCGAGAAAGAAGTCCTCGGCGCGGATGAAGTCGTCGTCGCCACTGCCGGTGCGGAAGAGATCGAAGACGGTGACGTTGTAGTCGCTCACGGAGTCGCTGAGGGTGTATTCGACGCATTCTCCAACGAACCCGTCGTCGATCTTTTCGGTGATCGAGGACTCGTCGGGCTCAGGGCTCCAGACGAATTCCATGGGGTCGCCGTCGGGATCTTCGGCGAAGGCGCAGACCTTGACGGTGACCTCGGCCTCATTTTCGTCGCAGGCGGCGAATTTATTGTCCAGGATTTTGAAGTCGATCAGGGCCGGTGGAAAGTTGAGGGAGGCGACGACATCCAAGAGGCCTCGCTCCGGGCCCTCGCACTGGCTGATGAGGTGAATTTCGGTCATCTCACCGTCTTCTACGAGCACTCCCTTTTGGGTGGCGCTCAGGCAGGTCTCCACGGGTTGGTCGTGAGCATCGATGGGCGTTGCGGTCACATCGTAGCAGCCGGCATCGACGAGGGTGAGGTAGTCGGCAAAGGCGTGAGTTGAGGCGCTGTCAAAAGGGTTGTCTTCAAAGCGCTCGAAGCCGCCGGGGAGGGTGAGGTCTTTGAGGTCCTTGAGGGCCTGTTCGCCTCCATCGAGAAGGTCGCCGCTATCGCAGTCGACGGCTTGAATTTCATATTTGAAGCCAGCGACCTCGTCGACGTCGTCGTAATTGGTAACAACATGAAGGTTGGCGTCATCGATGGCGCCGTCGCCATCGGGCGTGTCATCGGCGCAGGCGACAAGACCCATACCAGCGGCGAGCAAGAAGGTTGTGCATAGACGTGTCCACATAAAAATCCCCCAGAAAAAATCGTATGGTTTGATCGAGGCGACCGATACGAAGGGATAGTGCGGACGACATCCTGGTCGCGAGTTGAAGATAGCCGAAAAGGGCCACAGGGCCATCAACGACTGGTAGAAAAAACTAAGCCCCCGATGGGTCGGGGGCCAGTAATAAATGGGGATGGGAGGTGATCAGCACCGGTGGCGATCGCTGGATTCGGTGCGAAATATTAAAGGATTTCGGCGAGTGTAGCGTCGATGGCCTGGAGGGTCTGATCGATCATCTCCGGGCTGTGATCGGTGGAGAGGAAGCCCGCTTCATACTGGCTCGGGGCGAGGTAGATACCGCGCTTGAGCATGCCGTGAAAGAAGCGGTTGAACATGTCGATATCGCAATTTTTGACGTCCTGATGGGACCAGGGGGTGTGGGGGCTAAAGAAGAGGGAGAACATGGAGCCCACACGATGGGTGCTCAGGGGATAGTCATTGTCGTCGATGATGGTTTCCAGGCCCTCTTGGAGGTATTGGCCCGTGGACTCCAGTTGGTCGTAGACCTGATCATCGAGGAGGCGAAGGGTGTGGAGGCCGGCGGTGACGGCCACGGGATTTCCGGAGAGGGTGCCGGCCTGATAGACCGGTCCATCGGGGGCGACATGGCGCATCAGATCTTCGCGTCCCCCATAGGCGGCGAGGGGAAAGCCACCGCCGACGACCTTTCCAAACGTGTAGAGGTCGGGGGTGATCCCAAAGCGCCCGGCGGCGCCACCTCTTGCGACGCGAAAGCCGGTCATGACCTCGTCAAAAATAAGTAGAATGCCGGCGCTGGTGCAGAGGTCGCGAAGCTCCTGAAGGAAATCACCATGAGGGGGAAGGCAGCCCGTATTGCCGCAGACCGGTTCCAGGATCACGGCCGCGATATCGTCGCCATGGGCGTCGACGAGGCGCTCCACGGAGTTGATGTCGTTGAAATCGGCCAGGAGGGTGTCTTTGGCCGTGCCCTCGGTGACGCCCGGGGAGTTGGGCGTTCCCAGGGTGAGGGCGCCGCTGCCTGCGGCGATGAGGAAGGAGTCGGCGTGGCCGTGGTAGCAGCCCTCGAATTTGAC
>CAYQBU010000093.1:0-15103 GCA_964415785.1 uncultured Bradymonadales bacterium | reverse complement strand
GGAGTGGGCATATCACCAGAGGAGCGGGGATCCATTTTTGACCCCTTCTTTACCACCCGGGAGGGAACGACGGGAACCCAGGGCAGTGGGCTGGGCCTCTATATTTGTCGATCGATTACGGCGGATCTAGGTGGGAGCATTGAGGTGGAGTCGACGCCAGGGCAGGGGTCGGTATTCAGGATTCGATTACCGCAGAGCGCGGAAGCCTAGAACTACCAGCGCCCCGCGCCTTGGAAAAGGGCGGGGCGCTGGTCAGCGAATCCAACAGGGATTATTTGGCGGGGTGATCGACGATGCCTCGATCTTGCTGGTCACGCTCGATGGCCTCGAAGAGGGCGCGGAAGTTGCCGCCGCCAAAGCCGTCATCGCCTTTGCGCTGAATCAGTTCGATGAAGAACGGTCCAGCTTCGGGCTGATCGTAGTAGAGGGCGGCTTCCTCCATAAAGATCTGGAGGAGGTACTTTTCCTCTTTGCCATCGACGAGGATGCCGTGCTCGGCGAGGACGTCGTAGTCCTCGTCGATGGAGCTGACGCCCTGTTCGCCCATGCGGCGCGGTGCGTCGTCGTAATAGGTCTGGGGCGTATGGAGGAAATCAAGGCCTCGCTCTTTGAGCTCGGCGATGGAGCCGACGATGTCCTCCATGGCAAAAGCAGCGTGTTGGACTCCGCCACCGCCGAAGTCCTCGACGTACTTTTGAATCTGGGAGGCCTTAAAGAAGGGGCGCTGAGGCTCGTTATTGGCGAATTTGATGCCGCTTTCGGCATCGTGCATCACGATGGACTTAAGTCCCGAGCCGCTCTGGCGGGTGGGATCGATATCGCTGGTGTGAAAGGCGATGTCCCAGAATTGCTCCATGCCCAGGACGTCGGCGAACCAGTCGATCAGGGGTTTGAGGGTGCGCACGTTGGAGGTCAGGTGGTCGATGTGGGTGAAATTAAAGCGGTTGGATCCGCCCTCATCGACGGCTTCGAAGCCGGGGGCGTAGAGGTCAAACCCCTTGCGCTCGACGAAGCCGTAATTGAGGTTGCCCATGGGGCTTGCGATCTCAAAGCTGCGATAGGTTTTTCCGCCGGCTTCGACGGTTTCGATTTCGTCGATGAAGGTGGCGCCCCGTTGCTCGAGGGTCTTCCAGGTGGCCTCAATATCTTTGACGGCGAAGTTGACCTTGCCGATGCCGGCAGGGTGGAAGCGGCGGTGGTAGGCGCCCCAGGAAGAATCGGTTTGGGGCTCGACAACTTCGATGCGGATGTCGCCGGCGGTGTAGACTTCGGCGCGATCGCCGGTGGCCTCTTCCCAGTCGTCGGTGGATCGAGCGGTGAAGTGGAAGTCCATTTTGTTGAGGTAGAAGTCGCGGCTGCGCTCGAGATCGAGGGTCACGAAGCGGAGTCCGTCATAACCGGTGATGCCAAGGTTCTTGATTGAAGCCATTGGGGTGCCTCCTGAAAAAGGGTGGAAGTGTTTTGCCCCCGACCCGGGGCTGGATTTTGCGTCGGATACGTCCACGGGTGACGTATCGAAAATGGGGGAATCTGTAAAGATGGGCGGTGGGAAGGTGAGAATCGCTTAGAAGCGATGGGGTCGGGGCAGGCGGTGGTTGTGGAAGCAGTCGAAGAGGTGATCGAAGAGGTCTTTGATCAGTGCTATGCCGTGATCGTCGAAGGCATCGCGGGGGGAGAAGAAGTCGTCGATGGGAGCGTTGTGGCGGTGGCGATAGAGAAGGGCCTTATGGAGCATCTGTATCTGGTCGCCAGCCTTGACGATCTTGGCCTCCAGAGATTGGCGATGGCGGTAATCGTCATGGGCGCGCTTCCAGGGATGGTCTGTGTCGGTCTGGAGAAGTCGATCGAGGGCCAGATCTTCAGCGTCGTGCAAAGCGGCGTCGCCGAGGATGTCTTTGACGGGGCGAGGAAGGTCGGTGAGCATGGATTCGGCGATGTCGTGGAGAAGCGCCATGCGCAGAAGCTGTCCCAGATCCAGCGGTTCATCGATATGGTCCGCAATCCAGAGAGCGACAAGGCAGACCCCGTAGCTGTGGGCGGCGATGGACTCCGGGCGATCGACGCCACTAAAGAGCCAGCCTGTGCGGGGCAGATCGTCGAGGCGGTCGAGGGTAGAGAGGAGTTCGAGGAAAGCCTGTGGGGAGCTATTGCTCATCGTGGTATCCGGACTAAGGTGGCGATGGGGAGCGCGATAAAAATGGAGCGAGGACCAGAGGATATTCAAAGATGGGTCAGAGCGAGACAGTGCAGATGGGGATCATCGCCAAAAGATCGGCGATTGCGCAAGCGGTTGGCGATCGATGGGCGTCGAGAGGTCTAGGAGTCATTGAAATCAAGGAGGGGCAGGCCATCCCCGACAAGGTGGCGGGTCTGGCCATTGATCCAGGCTCGCCGATCGATGAAGGATCGATGGATCTGGAGCGCTTTCGGGGCACGCTCCAGGAGGCCGTAAAAGCGAGGGTAGCGCGGGTGGGCATCATTTCTTCGGCGTTGACCATGGCCCGTGAAGAAGGTGGTGGGCGAGTCTTCGATGAGAGTTTTCGGCCCGTACCCGGTGACGAGGTGCGGGGATCGGCGATGGAGCGGGCGGTATGGCGAGAGGGAGAGCTCTACCGGTGGATCGCCAAGGGGCTGGATGCGGTGATGATCAATCCCACGGTGGTGGTGGGCGAAGAGCAGTGGGGAGAGGAGTTGGAGCTGATCGCCGGGACTCTGGAGGGGGTACTGTTGCCGGCCCTGCTCGAAGGCGTTGAAGTCGGCGTGGTTCGCCAGTCGGACGTGGCACAGGCCCTGGTGGTCGCCATGGATCGGGGACGGCGGGGGCGGCGCTACCTGGTCAGCGGCGGAGAGATGGAGGTGGGCAAGGCATTGGAGGCGCTGGTGGAGGGGCGAGGTGGAAGGGTGCCCCGACGGCGCTGGAATGCTCAACGCTTTATCCGGGCCACGAACTGGATTCCGGACTGTGAGTTGAAGGAACGCCTGCTGCGCCTGGCTGGAATGGACGGCCAGCGCAGATTGGTGGAGATGCGAGGCCGGGGGCGAGGTGAGCGCTGTGCGGGGGAGTTGATGGTCGAACCCCTGGATGTGGGCCCTCCAGAGACGGTGTTGAGCAGGTAGTCGAACCCAACTGGACCGCGGGCTTTGAGTTTGCTAGTTTGAACTTCGTCGCAACATGGACAAGTACCGGGCAACGGCCTGGAAGATACGAACGGACCGCTGCATAGGTGGCTCGGCAATCGTAGTTTCACACTCTTGAGATGGTGCTCAAAAGAAATCAGCTTTCGGCGAGGAGAAATTCGGGATGGCCAAAAAGAAACTATTAATTGCAGCTGTGGTGGTCGGTCTTTTTGCGGCCCTGATGGTCTATTTGTATGGCCAGCAGGTCCAAGAGGAAAAGGAAGTCTACACGGCGAATCAGCAAGAGGTCGTGGTGGCTTCCGTTGATATTCCGGCGGGAGCGCCCCTGCGAGAGCAGGATGTGACGACGAGGGATGTGCCGCAGCAGTTTTTGCCGGCGAACCCGTTGCTGGCACGCGATATTGATATTTACCTCGACCAGCCCCTGGCGGAAGATGTGGAGCAGGGAGCGATGATCCTGACCGGAGATTTTGCGGTCAGTGAAGTGTCGCGAACGCTGTCGGGTCGAATCCCGTCGGGAGAGCGTGCGATCACCGTCCCCGTGGACGCCATCAGCGGCGTGGGCGGTCTGTTGACGCCCGGCGATCGAGTGGATTTGCTGGGAACATTCCCGGTGGGTCAGGAAGATGAATTGATCCCGGAAGCCTCCGGTGGAGATAGCATCGGCTATGTGACGATGAGTCTGCTGCAGAACGTGACCCTGTTGGCCGTGGGCAATCAGATCTCCGATGCCAGCGGCCGCGAGCATCAGGTCAGTGGCGGCTATAGCCATGTGACGCTGTCGATGACCCCCGACGAGGCGGAGTTGATGGTGATCGCTCAGACGCGCGGCGAGATCAATATGCTGCTGCGAAACCGAGAAGATCTCGATCAGGTGCCGGTGACCCGACGCACGCTCCGAGAGGTGCTCGAGGAGCTGGAAATTCTCAATCGCGAGCGAGAAGAACGCGTCCAGCAGGCACCGCCGCCCTGTGGCCCCTATGAGACGCGCAACGATCAAGGCGATTGCGTGCGCGAAATCGACATCGTGCGCTGATTCGCTGAGCAAAAGCGAAAGTCAAGACCCCGAGGGTGAAGTCACCACCCTCGGGGTTTTGGTCATTTGTGGGCCAGGCTGTGGGTTTTCCATTGCGTTTTCTGGCGAATCATACGAAACTGGTGGCGCAAGAAGTCAAAGTAGAGGATCACCGGCGGCTCAATCATATTGATGAGCCGCTTTCGGTGACCACCGCAACTCGAGGCATCGTCTGCCAGTGGTTTAAGGAGTATCATGCGACGGGTTTGGATATTAGGAGCGTTGTTAGGTGTGCTCGCATTTGTCGGGCCATCTCTTGTGGGTCAGCAGACGGCGGAAGCACAGATTGAGCCGGACCACGAGTTCACGATCGCCATTGGCGAGACATTGACCTTCGATGCCCGAGATGTTCGTCGGATCGCACCGGGCGATGAGTCAGTGGCTGATACGCGGACGAGCGCCGATAACCGTTACCTATTTGTGACCGGTCGAAGTCCGGGGACGACGACCATTAATACCCAATCGGGGGCCGGCGACGATCAGCGCCCGTTGTTTGTTCGGGTGGTGGAGATCAATCCGTCGTTGCGGGCCGACGAGGTCCGGGAAGTCTTAGGCGAAGGAGCGGGCGTCGACATCCGAGTGGTCAATGGTCGGGTGCTCATCGAGGGCGAAGTCTCGGGGCAGGTCTTCCAAGAAAAGATCGACCGACTCACCGAGATGTATCCCGACCAGGTGCTCAATTTTGCGACGTACCGCGAGGCGTTCGTGGAAGGGGCGCGGATGGTGGCGCTCGACATCTATTTTATTCAGATTGCGACGACGAATAACGACAATCTGGGCGTGCGTTGGAATCAATTTATTGGCGCCAATATGACGGGCGGAAGTGGCGATGTGCCGCTGTATTATGATGACGCTGACTTGGGTCCGGGAGTGTTGCCCGGCGACGACGGAACGCTGCCGCCGCGCCCGATGGCGCTGACCGGTGGAGATGGGTTCAATACCTACTCGTCGTTGGTGGGGAATCTGAACTTTGCGCTCGACTTTTTGGTGGAACAGGGCGTGATTCGAACCATTCAGCAGGCCACGGTGGTTACAGAAGCTGGAAATGAGGTGGAGTATTTGGCCGGTGGCTCGATCGTCATTCCACTGGTGACCCAGCAGGCGGCGAGCTTTGAGGAGCGTCCATTCGGTTTGGATCTTCGTGTGACGCCGGTATTGGATTTTGAGAACCGGGTCAAACTCGATATCGAAATGGATTATAGCGAGGTGGATTACTCGCTGGGTGTCGATAACTATCCCGGGTTTCGCTCCACGGCAGTGATGAGCACGGTCAATATGCAGGAAGGCCAGTCGGTGTTGGTGAGCGCTCAGGAAAATACGGATATGAGTTCGACACAGAGTGGGTTTGCAGTCCTGAGCAATATTCCTATTCTGGGTTGGGCGTTTAAGTCGAGAACCTTTCAATCGGAAGAGCAAAATAACGCCCTGTTTATCACCCCCCGGGTCTACGAGCCGGGTACCGATCAGCATCGCACGATGGTGCAAGGCGTCTTTCAGTCCTTGCTCAACGTGGGAGCAGAGGCCGACGACCTTCCGGAGCTAGAAAATGCCCAGTAAGAGCGGACACTGAGCATGACTCAGAAACAGATTCGAGTACTCGATAGCCGAGGCCAAGAGTATCACTTTCCGTTGCAGGAGCCGGTAATGGAAGTGACGATCGGGAGGAGCCAGGAAAACGATATCGTCTTGAGCAGCAAGACGGTCAGCCGGCGCCATGCGATCGTGAAGGTGATGCGCGACCGGGTGTTGTTGGTCAATCAGTCCGCCAACGGGGTCTTCGTCAATGGGGAGCGCATCGACCGGGTACGGGAGCTGCGACTGGGCGAGATTGCGACCATTGAGCCCTATCGCTTCAGTGTGGAATCGAAGCAGTCCCAGGGCCATTCGATAGCTCAGGACCAACGCCAGAGGGTGGAGTCGTCGGGATCCCAACAGGCGGCGGCGTCGGGAGCGTCCTCTCCGGCGGCGGGGGCGACGTCGATGACGATGAAGCCCGGTCAAAAATCGGCGCTCGATCAGGCTCATAGTGAGAGTAAGCGTCCAGACGCCGCCGACCAGGATTGGGAGTCTGTTCAAGACCTGCTCGGCGATCTGGCGCCGAAGGTTGATTTTGACGAGCCGCGGATCAATCTCTTTGGCCAAGAGGTGGTGATCCACGACAAGAAGACGCGCCAGGCGCTGGTGGACTTTAAGTCCGATCTCCATGACGAGCTCAAGGAGCGGTTGGATCTGCACAGCTTTCAAATCACCGACTACAGTTCGCCACGGGTTGTACGCCAGGTGTCGGGCAAGCTCAAAGAGCTGCTGCAGCGCCGACAGCAAGAGATCCCCAACCCCTATACGGCCGACGAGGTCTTCAAAGAGATGATGGATGAGGTCTGTGGCCTGGGCCCCATCGAAGATCTGGTCAAGCACAAGGGGGTCACCGAGATCATGGTCGTGGATCGGACCCATATTTATTGCGAATTGGAGGGCGAGATCGTGCTCACCGATCGCTTTTTCAACGACGAAAAAGCGATGATGACGGTGATCGAGCGTATCGTGATTCCACGAGGCCGACGCATCGACGAGTCGACGCCATTGGTGGACACCCGCCTGGCCGATGGGTCGCGAGTCAACGCCGTGATCCCCCCGCTGGCCCTCAAAGATCCGTGCCTGACGATTCGGAAATTCCCCGATGATCGCCTTCAGATCGACGATCTGATCGATTATGGAAGCGTGACGGAGGATATGTCCAAATTTTTGGCACGGGCGGTAAGGGCCAAGAAGAATATCGTGATTTCGGGAGGAACGGGTTCTGGTAAGACGACGCTGCTCAATATTTTGTCCGGGTTTATCGGACCCACAGAGAGGGTGGTGACGATCGAGGACGCTGCGGAGCTTCAGATCTATCAGGAACACGTGATCAGTCTGGAGACCAAGCCGCCTAACCTGGAGGGAGAGGGAGAGATCGGGATCCGAGAGTTGGTCAAGAACGCGTTGCGGATGCGTCCGGATCGGATCGTGGTCGGAGAGTGTCGAGGCGGGGAAGCGCTGGATATGTTGCAGGCGATGAATACGGGTCACGATGGTTCGATGACCACGGTGCACTCCAATAGTCCCATTGAAGCGATCGCTCGTTTGGAGACGCTGGTGTTGATGAGCGGGATGGAGCTTCCGACGCGCGCGATTCGAGAGCAGATCGCCAATTCGGTGGACGTCATTGTTCAGCAGACGCGATTTACCGACGGAAGTCGTCGAGTGACCTATATCTCGGAAGTGGTGGGGTTGGACGACGATGGATTCGTCGAGATCGAGGATATTTACCGATTTCGCCAGACGCGAACGGACTCGGAGGGAAAAGTGCACGGCTACCACCGGGCCACCGGTTATTTGCCGAGTTTCCTCAATACGTTTTTGGTCATGGGCCTGGCGTCGGAGGACGACTTTTTCTAGGACCGACGACGTGCCATCGTTTGCGCAAGCGAGAGGTGACTCGTACACTGGAAAGCGTTCGACAACGAGAAGAAGAGCAATCGATTTCAAGCCTGATCGGTGACCCCCAGAAGGGTCGGCCGAGGGTCTTTTGCCAAGGGAAAATGACGTGACCTTTTTATGGCTGGGATTATTACTGGGCTTTGTCTCCGGGTTTTTGTTGATCTGGGCGGGAGGAGACTGGATCGGGAATCGATTGGCCGCCGAGCGTGGCGTCTATGAACGGGTGGTGGGCAAGGAGTTGCATCGTCTCTTTCTGCCGATTTCACCGCAGGAATTCGCCATTTATCACGTGGGGCTGCTCTTTGCCCTGGTGGTCGGCGGCTATATTGTGCTCAGTTGGCTGGGTTTGGCCATTGGGTTGGTGGTCGGGATTATGGGGCCACGCTTTTATTTGAAGTGGCAGTGGGGCAAACGACTGACGGCGATCGATGAGCAGGTCGAGGAGTCGATGGTGTATATGGCCAATAGTTTTAAGGCCAACCCGTCGCTGCCAGAAGCACTCCAGGACGTCTGCAATTCGATGGGCCCACCGATCACGCAGGAATTCGGGGTTTTGCTCAAGGAATACCGTCTGGGAACGCCGCTGGATCAGGCGTTGATCAACCTGCGCCGGCGCGTGCCGTCGAGGAACCTGGAGTTGGCGATCTCGGCGCTGGTCATTGGGCGTACAGTGGGTGGAAATATCCCAATTATTCTCGAGGAGATCGCGGGGACAATCCGAGAGAGTTATCGCCTGGAGAGGGTGATCGATACGCAGACGGCACAGGGACGGATGCAGGCCTGGGTGATGGGGTTGATGCCCGGGGTGGTGTTGGGGGCCTTTTATTTGATGGACCCGGAGTTGATCACGCCGCTCTTTGAGACGTTGATCGGCTATATGATCCTGGCGGGAGCTGCGGTGATGAATATCATCGGAGTGGTCATGATCCTGAAAATCGTGCAGATCGATGTATAAGCAAAGGGTTCGAGAGACCGCAACTGGTTTGAGTCCAAGGGAGTCGACAGGATGCTAAATTTGCCACCAGAAATGCTGCTGATGGGAGCGGTGATCGGCTTCTTCCTATTCGGTGCCCTATTGATCTGGGGAGTGGTCCCGGAAAAGATCGAGGAAGACGAGATCTTCGGGTATCGTCTGACGAAGCGACAGCGACTCCTGGAAGAGGAGGAGTTCTATCGACTCTTCTTGCCGGTGATCAAACTCTTCGCTCACTACGTACGGATCATGCCCGATATAGGGCCTCTGGAGATGAGTAAGCTGCGCGCGAATTTGAGGGACAAGCTCAAACGATCGGGGTTTATGGGGGCATTTACGCCCAATGAATTTCTGGGGCTATGTGCCACGGTGGGCGTGGGAACCTTTGTGGTGTTCATGGTGTTTACCCTGCTGACCACGGGGGTGCCCAATTTGGGGCTGGCCCTGGCGCTGGGGTTGGTGGCCATGGGATTGCCATTTATCTCGTTGAGCAGTGCGATCACGAATCGGCTCATCGAAATCGATCGGCGGCTGCCCTATACGGTGGACTTGCTGGTCCTGTCGATGCGGGCGGGCCTGGACTTTATGACGGCCGTGGACCGCGTCGTGGAGCGAGGTCAGCAGCAAAATCCCGACGATCCCATGGTGCAAGAACTGGGCGTAATGCTCCAGGAGATGCGCGTGGGTACGGCGCGAACCGATGCCCTGTTAAATATGTGCGAAAGGGTGAAGTCGGAGTACCTGGATACCATGGTGGGCTCGATCATCCAGTCCGAGGAGCGAGGAACACCGCTTGCTCAGGTACTCGAGATCCAGATCGACACCATTCGTCAAAAGCGAACGCAAAAGATCGAGAAGGCGGCCAGCCAGGCAGCGGTCAAGATTTTGTTTCCCCTGATGTTTATTTTTGGCTCCGTTGTCCTCATTATCGTGGGTGCGATGGCGCTGCGGATGATGGAAGGCGGATGAGGACGGGTGTAGCGCCGGGATCAGTGACTCCGAAATTGGACAGGTATTATGGCTTCATTTTGGCTTGAGTTTGAGCAAGGGGGACAGGTTCAGAAGGCGAATTTCGAGTCGTCTTCCATGTCATTGGGGCGCGATCGCAGCTCTGATTTCGTCCTCGATCACCCAACGGTATCTCGCCAGCACGCGCTGATCGTCCATCAGGGTGGAGATGTCTTTCAATTGGTGGTGTTGTCGCGGGGGGGAATGACGGCGATCGATGGCCAGCAAGTACAGAGCTCGGAGGCTCGACTTTACGATGGGATGGCGATCACCCTGGGTAAGTACACGGTGACGTTTCGCTCAAATCAGGCCCCCAAGAAGCCTGGAGGAGGCCAGGGAGGCGGTCAATCCTATGGGGCTCAAGCGGGTCAGATGGGGGGCCAGCAAGGTGGCGGCCAGGCGCCGATGGGAAGTGACGGTGGGTTGAGCAGTCTGGGTGGCGACGGGGGGTGGAACAGTGCTCTGGAACAGGAGGCGGAGGCGGCGGAACCGCCGGCGCCAGAGGAAAAGGAGGACGGGGGAGCGGGGATCATGAGCTGGGATGAGATCGCAGCGACGTCGGAGGCCGAGGAGGAAGACGACGGCAATCAGACAAGGGCCGATCTGGCGCGGTTGCGTCAATCCTCCAAGGGCAAGGATGACGATGAGAGCAACCCGGTGGTGATCATCGGTGCACTGGGAGCGGCGGCGGTGTTGATGCTCTTTACCGTGCTTGGAGGCGGTGGAGGTGGTGGCGGTGGAGCTGAAGGTGGGGAGTCCTTCGATGAATTGCCGCCCCTGGAAGTATCGGTCAGTTGCATGGATGAGGTTGACTGCCGAGACCGGGCGCGGAGCGAGTATGAGCAGGGCCTGGACCTCCTGGAGCGACGCTCCGTGGAGCGGGGTAACCTATTCGAGGGATATAGCCGTCTGATTCACGCCGAGGCCTACCTGCAGGAAGGTGGCGTCGATGAAATCCCATCGGAGATGGATCAGTGGCAAGAAAAGCATGATGAGGCGCGAGGCGCGCTGGACGACCAATTTGCCGAGTATCGCGTGCGCTATCACCAGGCCCAGAGTCGGCAACGGCACAGTGAGATGGCGGATGTATTGGATGATGTGGAGACCTTTTTCCCGGAACGCACGGCGAGAGAGAATATCTGGGCGCGACAAAATGAGCGTCAGATGAAGACCGAGGGTATTTATCCACGCCGCTAGGAAGAGTCATTTTCAGGTCAGAGGAAGGCAAATGAGGGGTCGTCGGTGGTGTAGCATCTGGGCATTGGGGCTAGTGTTGGCCGCGTGCAGCATGTTTGCAATGGGGTGTGCAAGCCATCAGGAACGGGGCGATCGGGCCTACGAGTTGGGAAATTACCCGGAGGCGATGGAGCATTACGAGCAGGTCATTGAGGGGGGCTCACGGGATCCGGAGGTGTTTTACCGCGCGGCTCAAGTAGCCCAGCGCCAGGGGGCGTTTGCCAACGCCGAGCGCTATTTTAGCCAATCGCTTCGCTACGGGGGAGGAGTGGAGGTGGCGCAGAGCCTGGCGGAATTTTACGTTCAGACGAGTAATTTCTCGCAGGCCGTCCAGGTGCTCCAATACCTGTTGCATATTACCGATGATGTGCAGCCGGTATACGCCGATATTGGCACGGCATTGATGTATGCCGGCCATTATCTGGACGCGGAGCGCCACCTGCTGTTGGCCCAGCAGATGAACCCCGAAGAGCCGGCGCCCTATATCAATTTGGGGGTGTTATATGACAATCATATTCGCAATCGGCCCAAGGCGGTGAGTTTTTACGGCTGTTATCTGGAGTTAACGCAGGGGAATCAGCAACATCGGATGGTGGAGACGCGACTTCGCGAAATTGAGGCCGGTGGTGCGGTCGATACGTCACGTGTTCCGCTGGAGTGCGGTCAGCGGTACCAGATGCGACCATTGGAAGAGGATAGTTTTAATCTGTCGGAGGTCTTTGATCTGGGCATGGCCCGTGAGGGGCAGGAGTACGAAGAACAGGTGGAGCCTGTGATCATCGAGGAGTTGAGGTTAAATATCCCGCTGGATTACGAGCCCACCGACGGGCAAGAGGATCGCGAATCAGGGGTCGAAGACCAAGAGGTGGTTCATTCGCTGGGACTCGGCGAGGGAGAGAGCGAGGACCGGCCAGGGATGGCAGAGGCGGAAGAGGCCTATGAAGCGGGGCGCTACGACCAGGTTCTCGATCTTCTCGATGATGGGGAGGATTGGAGCACGTTGGATACCGTGGAAAAGACCCTGGCGGGAGAGGCGGCGTACCGCGTCGGGGAGTTCGCGTTGGCAGCACGTCTGTTGGAAGAGGTGATCGAGGAGAGGCCGACGCCTCAACGGGTGGAGGCTCTCCTGGAGATCTATCGAGCGATGGAGGACGAAGAGGGGCAGCGTCGACTCTGTGATCGGTTTCGAAATTGGCCGGACTATCGCCAGACGATGTCCGAATGCGAGGGTTGAGGACGATTCGATGAGGTGTCCGACGGGATTGAAAGAGCGTTCAGGGATCGAGGGATGGTGGAGACGCCCCACGGGAGCGACCAAGGTCGAGTATCTGGTGCTATTGGTGCTCGGTATCTTTGTGATGCTGGGGTCGATTCAGATTTTTGGGGGAGGCGTGGGTGAGCAATTCGACAACGCATCGGACGTCTTTGCGCGGGCGATGGGCGATGAACCGGAGGACAGAGGTCGGTCGGGCCAAAGTGGTGCGAGAAGTGGAGATCGGTCACAGCAGGGTAGCGAACGGGCCTCGGCATCAGGGCAGGAGGACGATGAGGATCCTGGAAGAGGGGTGCATACTGGTGATGTGGAGCGCGATAGAGTCAGTATGCAGGGCGGTCGCAGCGAGGAGTCGAGTGGCTCGGTAGGAGGCGTCAGTCCCTTCGTGGTGGTATTTATGATCCTCCTGGTCTTATTGGTGGGGTATTTCCTCTTTTCCGAGGATTCCTAGTCCTAGTCTTCGAAAAACGGCAAGTAGCCGGAATTACTCGACGGCCGATAATACCCAGCGAAAGAGCAAGAGGCCGAGGACAGCATAGAGGATGTCCATGGCCAACATGGCCTGTAGCCAGGGGCGGATGTCTTCGGCGCTGGCGCCGTCCAGGAGGGCGGAGGTCGTCTGCACGCCAGCGATGAGCAAGGGTACGAGCAGGGGATAGAGAACGATGGGGAGCAGGACCTCGCGTAGATCGCTGCGGACGAGCATGGCGGCGACGAGGGTGCCCAGGGAGGCAAAACCAAGGGTACCCAGGGCGACGGTGATCAGGTGGAGGGAGAGGGCAGCCTGGAGGTCGACGGAAAAGGTGAGCCACAACAGGGGAATGAGGGCGAGTTCAAAGAGGAAGATAAAGCACAGATTGGTCAGTAATTTGCCCAGATAGAGACTCTTGGGGCTCCCCGGGATGAGGGCGAGGGCGCGCAAGCAGTCGTCGTCGCGCTCGTGTTGGAAGGTTCGGCCGACGGCCAGGGTGCCCGTAAAGACGATGGAGACCCAGAGAATGCCCGGGAAGACGTGGGCGACGGTTTGCTCATCCTGATAGAAGGCAAAGGTAAAGATGACCATCAGGAGGACGGCAAAGGAGATGGTGGTGATCATGATCTCTCGCGAACGCCACTCCCGTCGCAGATCCTTGGCCAGGATAGCCAAAGTTTGTCGAAAGAGGGTGGAGAGCATCACAAGGCCGGTCCCGTGGGGAGGTCAGTCATCGAACAGCGGGAGGGTAGTGCTACCCTTTGAAAAAACGCAAGCACTTTCGGTGGGCAGGATGAGTAGGGCAAGGGGGTGAGCCCAGGGCGCAAATTGATCACCGCTCAAGCATGAGCCCGGTAGGTTTCGGTGATGTGTTCGACGTCGCCGTCTGGGAGATCGCAGGTCAGGCTTCCCTGGCGGAGGATGAGGAGGCGGTCAAAGAGCGATTCCAGGAGGTCGAAGTCGTGGGTGACCAGGAGGATAAGGCGCTGGCGCTCGCGCAACTCGTCGAGGAGGTCGATGACAAATTGGGTGCCCTGTTGATCGAGGCCGGTGGCCGGTTCATCGAAGAGGAGCACCTGGGGGTTGTGGAGCAGGGCGCGGGCGATGGAGAGGCGTTGCTTCATGCCCCGAGAAAAGGCGCCGACGCGGCGATCGGCGGCGTCGTCCAGGCCCACCTTCTGGAGCCAGCGCTCGCAGCGCGCAGGGGGGCTGGAGAGGCCGTACATGCGAGCGAAGAACAGAAGGTTTTCGCGGGCCGTCAACTCGCTGTAGAGAAGACTGTCGTGACCGACCCAGCCGATGTGATGGCGGTGGGCGGCGGCGAATTGGTCGCGTTCCAGGGGACCGTAGTGGACGGTGCCGGAGGTGGGGGCGTCGGTGGTGGCGAGAATATTGAGGAGGGTCGACTTGCCGGCGCCATTGTCGCCGGCGAGAGCGGTGATCTGGCCCTGTTGGAGTTGGAGGCTGATGCGATGAAGGGCGAAGGTGCGCCCGAAGACACGGGAGACCTCGGAGAGTTTAATCTGATCGATGTGGTGAGAGGCCATATCAGGCGGCGTGTTCGCTGGGATCGTCACTGAGCTGGGCCTCGATCGACTCGATCTTACTCATGACCAGGGTGAGGCGCTGACGCAAAAGGGTCTGCTGGTCCTCGAGATCAAATTGAAGTTCCGGGTCCTCGGTTTGTTGGCGCTCCTTTTCAAGGGTGGCCAGTTCGGAGAGGAGGGATTCGCGGCGCCTCTTCAGGGCTTTTAAGATCTCACGTTGACTGCTCTGAGCCTTGAAGGCCCGGTATTCGCGGCGCCCGAAGAAGAAGACAAAAAGAGCCATCAAAACGCCACCGATGAGGGCGACCCAGGCGCCGATGGGGCGGCCAAAGGGCAGTCCATCGATGGTAAAGGAGTAGCTTAAATCCTCGTCGGCTTCTCGATTGAGGGAATGGCCGTAGGCGATGAGGAAGTCCGTATTGGTGTGGACGCCGATGTCGGTGGGCTCGGTGGTGAAGTGCTCGAAGCCGGGGGCGGAGACAGAGAGGTCCTCGAGGTAGGGGACCTTTTCAAATTGGGTCTCCAGGGGGGCGAGCAATTCGATCTCATCGACGGAGTACTGCATGGGGTGTTCGACGGTGATCGAGGAGCTGCGGACTTCCTTGGAATAGCGGATTTGAATGGTGATGGGGTGGTTGGGCTGGAGGCTTCCATGCCAGTAGACGATATTATTGAGGGTCTGAAAGTCACCGGGGCCAGCGTGGCTGATGCCCTCGGCGGCGTAGGGCAAGCGCAGTGGGATGCCCCGTTCGAGGGCCGGATCGTCGGAGTCGGAGGTGTCGAAATAATGGTCGCCCTCGAGCTGAAGGGTCCAGAATTGGTCGACCACCAGGTATTCCTCCCAGGGGGAGACGAGGACGCGTTTATGGGCGATGCGAAGGCCCGGATAATTGGCAGTTCGGTC
>CAYQBU010000092.1:0-15153 GCA_964415785.1 uncultured Bradymonadales bacterium | reverse complement strand
ACTGACGTGATCAAAGCCACCGCTCTGAAGCTCCAGGCGCAGCGCTTCGCTAAATCCGGTGACAAACCACTTGCTGGCGCAATAGACCACCTGACCGGGCACGCCCACCTGTCCGGCGGCACTGGCCAACTGCACAAGATGGGTATCCGTGCCCTGCTTTAGATCCTTGATAAAGGCCTTCGTCATCCAGTGCACAGCGTTGACATTGACGTCGAGCATCAACTCATCGGCTGCGTCATCGACCTCCTCTAACGTCCCTCCCGTCACCACCCCGGCGTTATTGACCAGAATATCGATGCGGCCCATCTGTTCGTGGACGTCGTCGCGCAACGCGTAGATCTCCTGCTTGCTCGACAAATCGAGGCAAAAGCCATCTGCTTTCACGCCCTGCCCTCGAAGGTTGGCCACCGCCTTGTTCAGGCCCTCTTCATCCAGGTCAACGAGGATCACATGCGCTCCCCGCTGTCCAAACTCCTCGGCCATCAACCGGCCCATGCCCTTGGCCGCACCGGTGATCAATGTCTTTTTCCCATCCACATACGTCATCCAATACCTCTCCCATACAGGTTCATTGCCATGCGACCACGCCAGCCTATCTGGGGCGGTCTCCTATAACTTTGCGCTTACCCCTTCAGATTGCATGGTCTTGCTCTTATCGGTCAACCACCCCATATCGCGAAACCAGGCCACCGTGTCTTTGAGGCCCTCCTTGACGTCCGGATATCGATACTCGTAGCCCACCTCCAGCGTCTTGCGATTGCTCAGCCAATAGCTGGAGCTGATATACTCCGCCGATTGGACTTCGAAGACGCGCACCCGAGGAATCCCAAACTTTTGCTGCAACCAGGTCCACACCTTGGACGCTCGTGCCATGATCGGATACAGAGCGGTGACCTTGACCAGTGGAATATCCCGCATCTTTCGTCCCGTCAACAAGGCGATATAGTTGAGGAATTTGTGATAGGAGATGATGCTATTATCGACGATATTGAAGTCCTCGCCGATAAATTCCGGGTGATCGGAGGCATAGATCGCAAAGCCCGCGATGTCTTCGACATGCACCGACGTCGTAATATAGTTCTCCGCATCCCTGGGGATCGCCGGGACCAACCCCAATGCGATGGCGAGGATGATTCCCCCGTGGCCATAGCTGCTTCCCGGCCCATAGATGGGCGCCGGGCGAACCACGGTCAGCGGAAAGTCCTCCTCCTCATAGAGTCTCCACACCATCTTTTCCTGTTCCCACTTCGTCACCGAGTAGTCGTTGACCAGGTGGGTTCCCTCTGGGCCCTCGGCGTCCGGCGGCGTATTCTTTGGCGACGAGCAGGTCTCGTCGAAGGGAATATTGACCTTTTCGCCATCGGCAGCCGTATAGGGCTTGCCAAAGACACCGCAGGTCGACCAGTGGATGAAGTGCTCCAGACTATCGCAGCCTGAGCGCACCACCTCCAACAGGTTTCGGGTGCCATCGACATTGATTCGACGCAATACCTCGTAACTGGCGCTATAATCGTAGAGCGAGGCAATATGGAAGATATGAGTCACCCCACGCTCAAATAAAGGCTCCATGGAGCGTTTATCCAGCAGGTCCGAGGCCACCCATTCCACGTTGGGATGCTCAAAATCCAGTCCGATCGACGCCAGCACCTCCCGGCGCTCCTCATCACTGATCGCCGAGCCCAGATCGGTTGCGATCACCTCCTCGCCACGCTCCAGGAGTTCCTTGACGACATAGGCTCCAGAAAATCCCATCGCACCGGTCACCAGATTCAATCGATCACTCATCGCATCCTCGCCGTTGATCACTTCCATCAACACAATTGTAAGCACTCACTAACCAGCCTTATGCCTCCAGTTATACACCTTTTCTCACAATTTTGAAGCGTCCCTCTGATGTTCCTTCCAGCCAAAAAGCGCCGCCCCCTCCTCGGTGGCGACGCTCTCTTCTCTCAGTGGAAATAGATCCGCTGCCTTATTGCGGTATGCAGATCCCTTCATCGCTTCCTGAGTCAATGGCACACGCCGAGGTGCAGCATTCCCCATTGCTCGTACAGGACTCACCAACGTTTCGGCAATCGCAATTGCCGCAGTCAATACTTCCTCCACATCCATCGGAGTGCACACCGCACTGGTCCTCGACCTCATCGCAGCTAATGGGGGTGCATTCTGGGACCACGCAACCGGACAGGTCAAAGAATAGGTAGATCAGCGCTTGCTCCTGGCCCGTCAACCCATCGGTGGAGCAGCCATCGGGAAAACTTGCGCTCGAGCTGGAACCTCCACCGGCGGTAACGTGCAAGTCGCTATAGACCACCCGGCCACACTGCGAATCCTCATCGGAGCCCACCGGGGTATTGAAGTCAATATAATGATTGCCCTGTCCGGAGAAGATCCATCGCTGTCCAAGGTCCGTGTTCAGATCTCCCATATTATTCCAGATTTCAAACAACTCGATCTGGCCCGTTCCATCCGATCCCCCCACCAACTCCAACCACTCCCTCAGAGCCTGCCCCTCGGGAAAAGACGTATCGATCTGAGCGATCAACTGACCCTGAAGGGTCTGGCTGGACCATCCCGTAACGGACTGAAAATCGGAGGTCCCACTCTCCAAAAACTCCCTCTGGAGATCGGTCAAGAAGACGCGCCCCCCCTGATCGGCGAAGTCTTGCAGTGCTTCTCGCGCCTCCTGCGGGGGCTGATTATAAGGGCTGGCCAACGGCGAGACATTATCGCAGGAATACATCACGATATCCTTGTCCTCCAGATTCGCCAGGTTATCCCACCAACTTCGAATATCGACGAATTCTCCGCCGTCACTAAACCCGGGCGAAAATTCACTGGTCGCTGAATTTCCCGTGCCTTTCAAGATCGTAATGCTCGCATCGGAGTTCGGATCGGAGCTGAACTCATCTTCGTCTAGCCCGATCTGGTAGAGCAAACACTGCAGGGCGTCATATTGCCCGGTGGCCACGGCGACACGCGGGATCTCTCCCTCGTCCTGATTTCGGGGAAGTCGAGTCACCTCCGGATCATCGAAGGTATTGTCTTCGCAGGCGTTGATAACCGGAACCTCTATCTGTCGCCGCCATTTCCCGGTCTGGATCACCAATGGAACTTCCTCGCCGGCCGGGACGTTCTCTAGCGTAAACTCACCCAGGGCATTGGTGTCGGTCTGGGCCAAGGGATCGCCACTGACCATTTCATCACAGCGCTGACAGGACACCCCACTCTCCACCGGTTCGAGCTCCGAGTTGGGGATATAGACCGTGGCGTTGGGCAACGGGAAATCACCGGACGGCCCATAAACCGTGCCCGACAGCGTCGTCACCCCTTCGCCCGGAGGGCAATCGACGAGATCGCATTCCAGATTGTCGCAACTCGGCCCTGTATTATTGTTGTTATTGGACCCCTGATTGGGATCGCCCTGGTTATTTTGATTCGACGGCGACTGGTTATTGTTCTCGCCGCCATTGCCGCCCTGGTTTGGATCGCCCTGGTTATTTTGATTCGACGACCCGTTTTCACCCCCATTGCCCGACGTCACCTCATCGTCGGAGCATCCCACCCCAACCGCCAGACTCCCCACAAATACGATGGCAACACTGAGCCTCCAGAATTTCGATATTCCCAAAAGTGGTCGTCGGTTCATGGGGGGTGTTCCTTAACTGAGGGCTGCCATCGCTGTGGACAATAGTCTTACCCCTACTTTAACTGGCTATCTCGCCCCCTTCAAGCGGAGCCGACGATACCGCCATGGCCTCACGAAAGATCACAATAATCGAATCGAAGCCTCCAGCCCGATCAGGGGCTCCGTGCTCGCCTCGGAGTGAAAGAGCCAGTGGCTGATAAGACTGACTCGAACTCGGTCTCGCTGCAGGCCGACCTGGGGGGCAATGCCGAAGGAGCGGCCGCCAATGGCCATGGCGCTCACCCCATCGTGGCGCTCCTCACTGACATCACGACTCACCGAGCCACTGACGGTACCAATTCGATAAAAGCCGGTAGACAGGCCGAGCACCACCTGCAGCCTATCCTGGCGTATTCGATTGAGGGAAGTACCGGGGTTGACGGCCACCCATTCCCCTTTCAACAACACCCCACCCAACCCCCGGGCGCCCACTGAAATATCGTCGGTGAGGCCAAAGCCCAGCATCCCGATGCTTTCCGCCCTCACCCCCACCGCCGTCCGCGCGCCATAGGTCACGCTCAACTCGCTCTGGGCCCCCATTCCATAAAAGCGCGGTGAGGATGGCGCGTGATCCAGGCTCAGTCCCACCCGCCACTGAAGCCCAAACTCCGAGGCCTCTCCACGAGGCGGTGTCCCTTCGCCCTGCATCGCCCACGCCGTCTGAGCCGCCATCATCAACACAACGATCCACAGCCCTGTGATCCTGCGCATCATCTCATCGACTCCTTATTCCATGCCCGATGGATACCGAAAGGGTTGGTTGGCCCGGGTCTGCACCTTCTTTAATTTCTGAATATGCTTGAGATACCCCTCGCCCAGATGGGTGAGCCCATCGTCTTCAATGCCACCGACAAAAAACATTTCGCCGGGATATCCTCCCGCCAACTGGTAGGCCCAGCGATCGGTTTCGGCGTTGCCATAAAACGCAGCAATTTCAAACCCCCGATCCCTCAACACACGCAGATAGTCGAGCTTATACTCTCCGACACCGCCTTGCGACGGAAACCATTCTCCCCACCCACTCGTCGTTCGCATATGCCCTCGGGCGAACCCATAATATTGCATCCATATCCGCGTGCGCTCGGTCATCCAGAAGGGTCGCCCCGTAATGTAGACGGCCACATATCCCTGGTCGTGTACCCTCTTTCGTGTCACCTCAGGCGCCCCTGGTCGAAGCGATGGGGCATACGATGAGAGCCCAAAAACACGCCCCACATCGGCGAAAAAATCGGCCGCCGTCGTCCGATGGCCGGTGGTCAGTGTCCCATCGATATCAAAGACGACGATCTTCGTTCCCCGGGGATACACCCTCAGGGTGGACTCCGCTTTCGTTCCATCGCCCGTCAGGCGAAACAGAAGCCGATATTCACCCAGGTCCGGAACCTCGTTGGCCCCCAGTGCGATATGAATTTCTCCATCGTCGTCGGTCGCCCCTCGAGCCAGCAGACGCATTTCATCGCCGCAGTCATCGATCCAGATCTCCACCTCTTGATGCTCCAGATCTTTGATCATCGGTCCGTAGGAAAACTCGGCATCGAGGACCACCGATAGACCAGGGGTGGTCATGGTATCGCTGGCCGCATGGCGCGGCGTCATCGACGATGACATCCTCGCCCCCCGCCCCTCAAACCCCTGCTCTTCAAGCCCTTCGGGCAGGGGCGCATCGAAGCAAATCTCGATCTCTGGAAGATCCTCATCGCTACTCCGAAAGGTCTCCATCTCCTCTTCATGGGGCCCCTGAGTTTCGGCCCTCTCCTGAGTGCTCGACGAAGCACACCCCAGGCCAAGCCACAACACCATCACCAGCCCCCCCATCGTCCATCGCCACCCGGCATGTTTTTGCAACTTGAGAATCGAACTCATGTCCAGCCCTTTGTTTGTTTTTCGGACGCAAACCATCAAATCCCATCACCAGCGCCTTTCTTCTTCCCATACTCCTCGATTAGAGTGAATGATCAATTTTACCCCTAACCCGGATTATTCATGAGACCGTCGTGACGCGCCCTGAGCGGAGCGAAGAAGTACTCTTGGGGTGAGGCAAAATCAGAGTTCAGAGGCCAAAATCGCACCCGATTCCGGGCATTGAAAAGCCCCACAGGCGATGTGCTGGGAGCGAAGCGACCGAATACTCTTGGGGTGCAGAGCATCGTCGCGGAGCGAGATACAGGTATCTGGGCTCTGGTGAGCCGCAGTAAGCGAGTCGTGAATAATCCGGGCTAGAGCGCACGTCCGGTACTTGAGTTTAAGGGCTAGCCCATGAAGCTGAACAGACACAACTATTTATCCAGGCACCGCAACCATCCCGTCCTGGGTATTCTCATCGTCCTAGGGTTCTCGGCCTTTGGGGGCTTTGTCTCTTTATCTAACGATCATCTCGAGTGGCAACACATGGTCGAGGAAGCTCAGCCAGCCTCACCGGACACGGTCGACCCTCAACTGGATGGGCAAATCGTTCACATTGTCGGCCAACCCCACCCCGACTCCACACTCAAAGACGATGTCTTCCCATTTGAAAAAAGAGCCCTGGCCATCGAGCGCGATGTCCAACGCTATCTGTGGGTTCCCTCTCAGGATACACCCTGGGCCCAGGGACTGAGTCACTTTCTCGGTCAGGACGACGGCGCACTCCAATGGTCACGCAAAACCTATCTTCTGACCCCCGACGAGACCGGTGATCCCGACCCCACACTCATCTCCCCCGACATTCAGGGCTCTTCGGCCACCATGGGCCCCTACCGCATCGATGCCAGCATCTTTGCCAGCGCTATCGGACTCCCCGAGCGTTTTGATGAGTACGACGAGGCGTTCATCGACGAGATCGACGCCGAAACCCGGGAGCTTCTCAAGCGCATCGAGGGCGATGCCATCATCGTGGGCCTCAACCCAGCGGTCGATCGCCAGGTGGGCGACGAAAAGGTCCTCCTTCGCTATCTTCCCTCCCAAAAGGTCAGCATGATCGCCCTTCAATCCGAGGGCGAACTGATCACTCCCACCGACCACCCTCGATACGACCACGCCGATGCCCTCGTTGGTGTGGGCGAGAAATCTCCCGACCAACTTCTGGAAAGCACCCTCAATGCCCTCGATAAACGGGGCAGCAATGATAGCGACATATTCTTCACTGGTTATCTGGCCTTCTTTGCCCTCTTCGCGATCTTAGTGGGCGTCAGCCTCTCCCGCGATTACCGCTGGACGCAAAACCTTCCCCGGGTCCTGCAAATTCCCTTGCTCTCTCATCTCCTTTTGGGTGCCCTGATGGGCCTGGCGGTGCTCATCTTCGGATTTCACTTGGGACGCCTTGTCTTCCATGGTCCAATGGCCACCGAGTTTTGGTTATTGATCGCTTCGGCCGCCCTGATCATTGGGCTGCTCTACTTTGGGCTTATCTTTAGCCCGTCCACAGAAGAAGACCGCTACGAGCAACCTTCGGTGGACCAACCCTCTCGGGCCGCACAACCCCATGGCCGAGAATCCGCCGACGACAAGACGTCAGCCGCCGGTGACGAGCCGCGCCCTTTTGACGACGTTGACGTCCCAGAGCCCCCGACCAATGACGGTCACTGGTGAGGCCCACTGACGATGACGAACGTGCGAGACAATGGCGAATCCTGGATCAGAGGTTGGCAATCTTTTGGCCAACAGAAGTACTGGATTGCCCACGAATATTGGGAACAAGTGTGGCTGGGTTTTCCCTCCCACTGCCATGGGCGTCATCTTTGCCAGGCCCTCATCCAGGTGAGTGCCTCCTTTTACAAGCCCGAACAGGCCGTGGAGGGTCGCTCTGACGCCATGATGCAACGCGGCATGACGCGCCTCATCGACTTCGCCCAGGAGCGCATCGAGCTCGCCCGCCGGTCCCCACCACCCACGCTTGAGGTTGACCCCCAATTGCTCCTCCAACTATTGAGAGAAGCCAGTGACGCCTGTCACCGCTGGAAGCAGGGTCACTCCTTGGATGAACTCCGAGCCCAACTGGCCCAGGTCTCCCGGCACGCCGCCGAGGAGATGCTCAACGGCCCCATCGACGACCCCTGAACACCGCTATGGAATCGGCATGGAACTTCACGAAATCCCAAAGGACATCAACTGGCGTCGGCGCCTGATCACAACGTCGCTGTGGTACTTTCTCGCCGTCACCCTCACGATCCTCTTGGCGCCTCTACTACTCCTGACTGGACTCTACGATCTGGTGACCCGTAATCGGCTGTCCACCTGTCGTACGCTGATCTTTTTTAATTATTTCTTCGTCCTCGAGTCCACGGGGCTGCTGGTCGCCTTATGGCTCTGGTTTCGCCACCACTGCGGCCTCAGCGACGAGGATTACGAACACAAAAACCGTAAGCTCCAGCGATGGTGGGCTCGCGGCGCTTTCTGGGGCACGATCCGCATCTTCTCCGTGGATCTGACCATCCAGGGCCTCGAGGAACTCGAGGACACCACTCCCGCCATCGTCTTCTCCCGTCATGCCAGCACCCTGGACACCATGCTGCCCATCGCCGTGGTCCGGGAGCTCAAGTATTTTCGCTACGTGATCAAGTCTGAATTGCTCACCGACCCCGCTCTCGACTACTGCGCCCAGCGCTTTCCCAACGTCTTCGTCCAGCGCGGCAGCAAGGACCCCGAATTCGAGATCGAAAAGGTCATCGCCCTTGGCAAGGAACTCAAGCCCAATGACGCCGTCGTGATCTATCCCGAGGGCACGCGTTTTACGCCCGAAAAACGGGCTCGTCTGGTCGAAAAATTTGCCGACGACGAGGAGATGGGGCCCATCGTGGAGCGCCTGGAAAATACGCTCCCACCGCTCCGCGAAGGCGGCGTGCGCCTCGTCGAGGAGACCCCAGACGCCGACCTGGTCTTTATCGCCCACCGAGGTGTCGACGACGTCAGCGCCATGTCTGACCTCGTCAAGGGCCACATGACAGACGCCACGATGGAGGTCCGCATCTGGCGCATTCCCGCCTCTCAGGTTCCCCGATCGGAAGATGGTATCCGCGACTTCCTCGTCGATAACTGGGAGCGAATCGACCACTTCATCGCCGAGGGCTACGAACGCGAGAAGGAATCCGAGACCGTCGCCGCCTAACCCGGGCTCGCCCCCGAGTGAGTCATGCCCACTCCGGTCTTCGGCCCTCCACCAATCTAAGCGTCGATAGCCGAGGCCCCTCAAATGGGGCGTGAATGGCGACCTCAAACCCCTGATCGCCCAGCAGGTGCTTTGCGCGCTCCACGGGCAAGAGCAGATAATACATATGAAATGCCGGCTTCTTGACCCGGTTCCGGATCCGAATCGACTGATTAAACGCCCAGGCCATCCACCGCCTCGGCGACCACCAGGTGGGCTCTGGAGAGGTTACAAAGAAGAAGCGCCCCCCCGGCTTTAGTGCCCGATAGACCCCCTTCAAAAACACACGCTGATCACGGCGCCGAATATGACCCGTAGCCCCGAACATCACGGCCAGATCAAACTCCCGTTCGAAGGTGAGCTTCCTGACATCCCCCTGTTGTAGCTCGAATTCAGTGCTCAGCAATTCCCCCAGACTCTTGTAAGCCTGCGCCAGCATCCCCTCCGAGATATCGACCCCTACAAGATGCTCCATTCCCAGGGAATCCAGCATCTCCATCGCCGCCCCTGTCCCACAGCATAGGTCCAGAGCCCGTCCTCCCTCCATCTCACCGACAATGCCCGCCACCTCGGCCAACACCGACTCCGGCGTTCGAAAGACGGAGGCATCGAACTTCGGTGCCAATTTGTCGTATCCCTCCGCCGTCGACGAGAGGGCCTGGCCCGCCAATTCACGAAGGGTCGGTTGTGCACTCTGCGTACTCATTCGAAAAAGTCGGCGTTTCGCTTCAAATCCTCTTCGTACTTGTCGGGCATATCGTATTCGTCGAAAATGGCCTCCACAGGACATTCCGGCACACAGGCCCCACAATCGATGCAAATCGCCGGATCGATATAGAGCTGGATGTCGTCGAGGCGCTCGTTTTCTCCGGCGAGCTGGATATCTTGGATCTCCTCAACGCTGATCGGCCCATGGATGCAATCCACGGGACAGACTTCCACGCAGGAGGTATCGCAGGTGCCCTTGCAAAGTTCGGTGATAACGAAGGTCATAGTCGTACTCCGGGTCAATGAATGGGGTTCTCTTTCCAACACATAAACACTACCCTTGTAGTGTAAACCCTTCAACCTCGGGTTTCGGTGGCCGCACCCCACTACTTTGTCGGCCAGTCCCCTGGGTCATAACAATGATCCGCCGCGCATGGAATCCGTTTTCTCAATTTCTGTGTTGTAAGTATCAGTTAGCGGACTCAGATCACTTTGGATGCCAGGACACCCATGGAAGCATTGCTCAGCCTGATCGATGAACCCCGCGCCTCGATCCTCCGATATATCAACGAATGTGGCGACGCCACCGTCGATGAAATCGTCGACCATCAGCAACTCAGCGCCACCACCATCCGACACCATCTCGACAAACTCTGCGACGCCGACCTCGTCAGCCGCCAACGGCGCCGCAACGGACCCGGACGCCCTCGCTTTGCCTACCGCCTCTCCAAGCGGGCCCAGCAGCTGCTCCCCAGCCAGGAGGGAGAACTCTTCCCCAATCTCATCGCGTTTTTAATCGACGAGGACCAGTCGGCGTTGGTCGACGCTTTTTTTGAGCGTTTCTGGACGGAACGTCGCCAACGCCTCACCCAACAATTGAGCACACTGGGCGACGCCGCATCCCTTGGCGATCAATTAGAAGTCATCGTGACCTTTTTCGACAACCAGGGCTTCATGCCCCAACTCCAACTTTCGGCCGACGACGACACCCATTGCGTCCGTCAATGCCATTGTCCTTTCGCCTCCACCACGCAACTGACAGAGCTTCCCTGTGAGCTAGAAGAGGCAATGCTCAACGACCTGCTCGATGCTCAGATTAAACGCACCCACCATATGCCCTCCGGCGACGACACCTGTACTTACTGCGTGACGATAGAGTCGTGAGCCCTCGCAAGTAGGTAGTGATCATCTGACTCTCAGTCCTTCAGCATTAACTAATATTCGGAGACAGCGAAGATGACGGATTGAGACCGATGACTTGGGCGACGAGAGTACAGCGCTACGGACGAGGCGATGGCGTAACATCGTCGAGGAGTCGCAACACAGCCATCGTCATTCAGTACCGGCGAGAGTGCTTACGGTTTTTCGAAGAGCAGCGATAGTATACATAAATATATTTATATCGACGAGATAAAGTATACCGGCGCTTAACCCGGATCTTTGAGACGCCGTGAATAGTCCGAGTCAAATCACTTCAATCCGGGCGACCTTTGCGTCCAGCCATGGCCTCATGGATAATCTGGGCAGCCGATCTGCTGGTTTTATTTTATGGTCTTGCCATGCCCTCCACGCGCCACCTTCTCTCTATCCCCATCGCCCTCGGTGCCCTGCTGGTGGTCGGCGGCGCCTGGTTATGGTGGGCCTCCGAGGACAGTGATAGCGCCGAGGCCGATCCACCTGCCGATGTGCAGATCGACAACTCTGACTCCGCCGACGAAGAAGCGCCCATCGATGACCTGCGCCGCGGCGTCGACGAACTTCGCCAACTGGACACCCGGCCATGGCGAGACGACTTTCGCCGGGCCCTCGCCGACTCCCAGCCTTCCGAAGACTCCGCGTCCCGCCCCGCCCCAGAGCCCACCGTCCAACCCCTGACCCGCGAGCAAGTCAGGGCCTTTTCTGAACGCCAACCCCTCCACTGGGGCGAATTCGTCCCCGGCGTCCATCGGCGACTCCCCACCGCCGAGGCCAAAGTGGCGCTGACCCTCGATGCCTGCGACGCCGGCTTCGACGAGGAGATGATCGATTTCCTCATCGAAAAAGAGATTCCCGCCACTCTCTTCGTCACTGGCTGGTGGATCCGTACCAATGAAGAGAGGCTCATCGAATTGGCGAACCACGATCTCTTTGAGATCGCCAATCACGGCCTCCGCCACCGCCCCTGCTCTGTCGAAGGCCGCGAGATCATGGGCATCGAGGGCACCGCCAACGTCGAGGAAGCAGCCCACGAGATCGAGGCCAACGCACGGCTCATCGAAGACCTCACCGGTGATCGCCCCCGCTTCTATCGCTCCGGCACTGCCCACTACGACGAGGTCTGTGTCGAAATTGCCGAGGCCCTACACCACCAGGTCATGGGCTACGATGTCGTCGGCGATCACGGCGCCAGCTTCGACGCCTCCCAGGTAGAAGCCGCCCTGATGGAAGTGTCTTCGGCGTCCATCGTTATTCTCCACGCCAATAAGCCTCGCGGTCATAGCGCCGAGGGCCTCCAGAGAGCTCTGCCTCGCCTTCTGGATGATGGTTACCAGTTTCACCAGCTCTCGGACTTCGACTTTGTCGAGGCGACGCCCCACCATTCTCGCGATTCCACCGGAGACTCCCCATGACCCGCTCTTTTTTCCTCCTCGCAACATGCCTGCTGCTACTGACCGGCTGCTGGTCCTCCAATGCCGACACCTCTTCGCATCCCCCCGATCATGGCAATGGTGTTGAATCGTCTTCCGACGACGAGGACTCTGCTCTTTCCGAGGAGACTCCCATCGTTGAGGGCATCGCCATTGACCCCGCCAGGCCCTCTTACAAACTCTCCGAAGAAGAGTGGCGCGACCGTCTCTCCGACGAGGCCTTCCATATTCTCAGAGAAGAGGGCACGGAACGGGCCCACTCCGGCGATCTTTTGGGCAACGAGCGCCACGGCATCTACCACTGCGCAGGCTGCGGACACCCCCTCTTTTCCTCGGAGACCCGCTATGACTCGCGCACCGGCTGGCCCAGCTTTTGGGAACCCCTCAACGACGACGCCATTGGCACTCGTGAGGACAATCACATGAGCCAACCTCGCGTAGAGGTCCATTGTTCTCGCTGTGGCGGTCACCTGGGCCACGTCTTCGGCGACGGCCCCCAACCAACGGGCCACCGATACTGCCTCAACTCGGCGGCTCTCGACTTCCAGGAAGACGAATAATTGACTCCATGAACCCCGAGCTTCCCGACATACTTCGGCACTGGCCCCGTACATCCCGCCCAATCGAGATCAATCCAACTCGACTTCAGTGCCTGATTAACTCCTCTCTCGACCATCACCCCTGTCTTCGAGAGCACCGCTTTCTGGAGCATGGAGCGGACAATTCCAACTATCAGCTCCTCTTCGATAATCGCTCTCCGCTCCTCTTGCGCATCCACAGGGCGCCACGGTCCTCGCCTCAGCGCTATCGGGCTCTCTTCCATCGACTCGACGAGCCGACCTACCTGGCCAACCCCTTGGCCATCGTCTCCGCCCCTGTCGACGGCGAACCTCACACCGCCAGCCTTCGTCGATGGGTACCCGGAGTCGACCTTCACTCCCGACTCAATCGTCACCCACTTTTAAGTCCCTCTCTCTTCCAAAAACTCGGCGCGTGGATCGCCCATTACCACCTCCACATCTCCTTCGAGGGCCCCGCCCTACTGGATGACGAACTTCGCCCACGTCGACGATTCACGTCTCACGGCGATGCACTCATCGACTTTGTCCAGTGGTCCATCTCCAAGGGCCCAGCCGCCGCCACCGTCTCCCCGCCTCTAAAGCAACGCCTGACCACCACGCTGGACCGCCACCACTCGCGACTCCGCCAGCTACCGGCCCACTCCGGCCTCGTTCACGGCGACCTCAACCTCGGCAATATTCTCGTCTCCAACTCCAAAAGCTCGGCGCCCACCGTCCAGGCCATCATTGACTGGGATTACGCCCGCTCGGGAAGCGTCTACCTCGACCTCGCCGTCCTCCACCGCCACCGCCAACTCCTCCCCCCACAATCAATGGCGGCCCTTCGGCGGGGGCTCCATTGCGGGGGCATCGAACTCCCCGATGACTGGCGCCATGTGGCCCAACTCTTTGATCTTCAACATATCGTCGGCCGCCTCAACGCCCCATCATTGGGCCACTCCCATCAACAAAGCCTGATGCGCTACCTGGACTCCGCACTGGACTCCATCAACTCTCCCAACGCTTCATCGAGCCTTTCCAACAACGCCTCCTGATGGCCATCAAAGGCCTCGGCATATCGCCTGGCCTCCCTCTGGATCAACTCGATTTGAGGCGTCGTCCAATCCATCCCATAGTCCAAAAATAGATCGCCCAAATACACTGGAATATGGGCTCTTGTGACCGGGCGACTGGCCACCTTCTCCAGCCACTTCATCGCCTCTTTGTCGTCTCCCCAACTGACGTAGGCCGCCACGGCGTAGATCGTTGCTTCATTGGCCCAATCGGGCATCACCTCATGGCACTCATCACTGATCTCTTCGAGCAGGGCCATCGCCTCCTGGCGCTTATCTTGATCCACATCCTCATCGAGGTAGTCTCGACAGCCCTCCAATAGATAGTTCATCTTTCGGTCGATGACCTCCTTGAACTCGTTCTCGGGAACCCACCCCTCGTCGGCCCCATCCTCGACCGCTGCCAACCACCGCTGAAAGTCTTGCCAAAAGAAACGAATCTCACGCAGTGGTGGCGAACTATCGTAGTCCAAACTCACCGCCGAAAAATACAGTTGGGGCGTCGCCACCCAGGGAGCCTTCTCTGCTCTTAAATGGGCTGCCACCAGGGGCAATACGTATCGCCCCATGCTCTTCGTTGGCTCTTCAAAGGTATCGATAACGTCCAACCAACTCTCCGGAAGCCACCGGGGATCATCGAGCGGTCCCACCTCATCGACCGCCTCAATCGCTACGCCCAGCTTCCGGGCCATATTTTCTCCGTGGTCATAGGTCATCCCACCGACCAGCTCGAATAGTGAGCAGGCATCATATAGCGCCATAAACCGCTCATTTTCCACGGCTTTCTCCCACCACTGACTGGCCATGGAATCGAGACTCACCTCGCTTGGCTGTCGCAATTCTTTCTCCAATTGAGCCTTCTTTCTTCGACAGCACCTCTTATATTTTTTACCACTTCCACAGGGGCAGGGAGCATTTCGACCCTGGTTGTGGCTCAATCGGGCGTATTCTCGATATTCGGCATGGACCTCCTTGACCCATTGCAACTCCTCATCCCACCGATCGCGAAGCTCGCTCTTGGCCGCTCCATAAACCATCACCCTCGCCAGCCACTGCAGCGCATCCAAATTGTCCATGAGCGGTCCCGGGGCGATATCGAGTTCCGAATACTCAATACTCGTGATGCGATTGGTGTGATCCCAGTCCTGAGCGGCCACCACGGTGACTCGCCGTTGTACTTCCTCACCGTCGCCAAACCGAAACTCCTGACACAGTGCCCAGCACTCCCCGTCCTCATGAACCAGCCAACTGGGTGTCTCCTCTCGCACCCGCTCCTCGAAATAGCGCTCCAACCCAAACCACTCTTGGTCTAAAGTCATCATCCCTTATCCTTGTCGCTCAATAGTTTTATTCATCTCTCATCTTGGATTTTCCC
>CAYQBU010000091.1:0-15268 GCA_964415785.1 uncultured Bradymonadales bacterium | reverse complement strand
AATCGACCCTCGTAGGGCTCGATGATCCCACCGCCCGCCGACAAATACTGCTGGTACCCAATCTGACCGCTGAAGGCGAAATCGCGCCACTGATAACTGGGGCTGATTCCAAAACTCATGCTCACTCGATTGAAGGCCCCCGACCCATCGTGGACTTCCCCTTCCCACTGCGTGTCATTCGACGGCGATGCCATGATCCCCTGACCCATGCGCATACTTACCGATCCCGACACGGACCACGGTCGGTCATCTTCTCGGAGCTGTTCTTCGGGAACATCCTCGACGTCATCAGCTGTTTCACCCGTCATCGGGGTGGGACCCGCTCCGGGCATCGATTGCGCCGTCGCAACCGCCGGCAACATCATCATTCCAACTGCCGCCATCGCTAGCAGCACTGTGGTTTTCTTCATCATCGCCTTCTCTCGCTTCGCTGAACCATTCGTGGCGGGCTCCGCCATCGCATTTCGCATTCTTCCCTCATTTGTAACGGCATCACCCCCAATCGTCCAGTGGGCGATCCACCACTGCCACCGCTGATGGAGGCGCTCAACGCCTACCGATGGCCTATTAACACTGTATTGCAACCCTCATGCCGCTGCCCCCGTTCACATCTTAACACTTCTCTTCCCTCCATTTTTTTGCGTCTCTTCGTCCCTGCTCTATCGTGATCTCCATCAACCCGTTGAGCCGACCGCGGCCCAAGGATGGCCCCCCGGTCCGCTCGTTTTCGTCTACGGAGCCCACGGAGTGGCTTATGTCTCTTTCTACCCTTCCCACCAATCGTCGCCGTCGCCGCAGCAACCAACCCCTCAAAGCGCTGACCTTTCAGCTCGAACACATCTTTGAGAGCGAAGATCTCCACAACTTTACCCTCGGCGACAAAAAAGGCCTCGTCCTCGCTCAGGCCGGCAACCGCCACGAATCGGAAGTCCTCGCCGCCTACGCACCGCTGCTGGCAGCCTCCGTCGACGAGCGCAGCCGCTGCCAGGTCCTGGCCCGCATCAACGGACACCTGCCGACGCTGGAGCTCAACTCCGTGCACGTCCGCCCCTTCTCCATCGAGGACCAATCCCTCTTTCTGACCCTCGCCGGGCGCCCCGGAGTCTACCGCGACGTCAGCCTTTACCGAGCCATCACCGGCGTGCGCCGCATCCTGGCCCGCCACGCCACCGCCGCCTGATCGGGATTCAGTCCAGAGGGCTGAGCTTCGTCAGATCCAGTCCCCCGGCATAGGAGTAGGAGACGTAGTTATCGAGCCCGTAGATGATCAGGCCAAAGGGTACATTGGCGCTGATCTGATGCGGGCCCGGTTCCACCTCGATATGGGCCATCACCGTCGACCCATCGGGCGTCTCTTGATGGACCTCGTCGCGGGGATCGATGGTCTCTCCATCGAGCTCCACGCTGAACCCATCCGGTAAGATCACCGTGGCGTAGCTCTGGAAGTAGGTCGGCGGCGTCAAAAACGTATAGCTATTTCGATACTGATCACTGGGCGGGACAAAGAACATCGACGGATCCCCGGCCCGGTCGCCCCAACCGGCATCGTCGGACACCGTCGTTTGCCCGCTCATGAATCCGGCGATCGAGATCGGGCGTGTCGCCTGCACTTCGAAGACGTCCTTCGTTCCAAATTCGCAATACTCGCCCCGATCGAGCTCAAAGCTCCCACTCTCCGGATCGTCGCTATAGTCCGCGCAGTGCGGCACCGCCTCCCCGCTGGGGTTGAGCACGTCACCTCGGGCCACCGAGATGTCGGCGTTGATCGTCGTATCATTGTCGCGGGCCACAAACTTCCAATACGTCCCCTCCCCGGCACCGCTGCTCGGATCCGGGTTGCGGATAATATGGGGCGCCACCACAAAATTGGTCGCCCAGGTCTCCAGCGGATAGAGCTGTGATTCGATATGATCGCAGGCCGAACGCGTAAATGGCACGTTCGTACACGTATGGCCGCTAAAGGCCGCCACCTTCTTGTCAGCCTCTATCCAGGCGCCCGAGAGATCGACCACCGGGCTCCTGCCCCCGGCGGCCACGTTAAACACCTCGAATTGATCCAGCGTCACCTCCAGGCGTCCCGACCCATCGGGCCCATCGATGCCGTCCCCGCCTCGGATGGGATACAACTGATCCTCAAAGCTCTGATCGTCGGACGTCGAGGCCTGCAACTGAACCTCCACCGTCGTCTCCGGCTCCATGGCCACCACTGACAGCGTCGCCGACCGCGGATCGGGCAGCCGCGCAAAATCCTCGCCCGCCCACACCGCGTGGCCCACCATCATATAATTTTCCGTCAGCGCGCTGCTCGGCAATAACAGGCTGGCGTCATTCGTAAAATTATAATTGCAGCAGAAGGGATTGAATTGATAGGCCACCACCGGCTCCGTCGTCTCCAGCCGATAGGCCGTCTTCGTCACCGTCGTCTCTCCAAACGGTATCGTTTGATTGGGCAATAGCAGCGTTAACGTCGCTCCCGGTGGCAGCTCCAGATCCTCGATTGGCCCCGCGTGTGGGCCGGCGATCCGTTGCCCATCTTCGTCCACCGTCTCCGAATACACCGTCTCAAACTCAACGCCCGGCCTCAGCACATTGCCCCGCACCTCGCGCTCCCCAATGGACTCCACCACCTCTCCGCCTGCCCCCTCCACCGTCACCATCGCGCTCTCCGACGACTCCGTATTCGCCAGCACCACTGCAAAGGGCGGCCGATGCTCCGGATCCACATTGGGCTCGCCATCGCTATCGCTGTGAAGCAACTGGTTATCCAGCTCCACCGCCCAGTATTCGCATCCCACGTAATCATCGCGCTGCTCGGCCTGAGCACAGCGATCTAGACACACCCCATCTTCGCAGCTATCTCCATCGTCACAGGGTTCCTGATCCACGTACTCGTATCCCTCTTCTTCGTCGCCCTCGCATCGCTGAGGTCCTCCGTCGATGCAGCGGCCCGTCCCCGGAATGCATTCCACCTCCACGCACTCCTCGTCACGGCATAGCGCGGTCCCCAGGCATTCTTCGATCTCAACCCCATCGCCCTCGGCGTTGCACACCTCGTAGGTCGTCTGTTCTTCTCCCGTGCAGGCGACGATCTCTCCCGGCTCACAACTGATGTCATCACCGTTATTGGGCTGGGGATCCTGATTATTGTCCCCGCCATTTGGCTCTCCATTGATCGTCTGTGAGCCATTGTCCTCACTGCACCCCAGGACGCCTGCCACCATCACCAATGCGAGGCCCATCGTCGCCAATCGCCGTGTGACCATCCTCATACACTACCCTCTGCTCTGGTTTGGGCTTCATTAATATCCCGTCGGGCCTCCATCGTCCCACCATCTTAGTGACCCTGGCGGTCAGTTACCAATTGCTTCATTCCCCGCCACTTTCCACCCACGGATCGACCCCCTCCGGCGGAGCCCCGCAGGGATGACCTCCACTGGACTTCCACACCCGAAACTCCTCGAAATTATCATCCAGCTGCATCAGCACCGTATCTCTCAAATTGCGCGGCTCCTCCCATCGATAGCCCCGGTCTTCGACCTCCTCACCGGCCAACATTCTCAACCGCTTGTCCGCCATCTCTTCCAGGATTCGGTACTCGTTTTCCTGATACTCCAACCAATCGCGAACCTGCTCTTCCACTGGTTCATCCCCTCGTGCCTCGCCTTCGCGAAACACTGCATCCCCCAACAGCGCGTCCAGTCCATCAAAGGCATCGCGCATCTCGCGGGCCTCTTCTCTCAACGCTTCGAGCCGCTCTTCATCATCGCCCCACAAGTACTCGGAATAGTCGAGCTCGTGATCCAAAAACGCATCGTGGAGCTCCTCCACCTCCGCCATCAACTCCCGGCAACTTGGATCACCGGTCTCCATGGCCAACTCCACCTCCCCGGCTTCCGGATCGATGGCCGGGCGAAATAGATCCTCGCTATGGGTCACCATCCACCAACCGCCGGCCGCCACCACCACCATCAAAATGGCCGCCACGATCAGCACCTGCTTTTGGCGCTCCCTTTCGTCGGCCTCCAGTCCCGCCAATAACTTCTGGAGCTCCTCATCTTCTCTCGCATCTTGCTCTCTTTCGTTTTCATCCGTCATTTCCGACGACTCCTCTGTCTTTCATCGCCCATTGCCCATAGGTACAAACCGCTCGCCGGGCCTCGATTCTTCCCTGCCGACGGCCTTTTACAACGCCGCCGCCCCTTATCACCATTGACCAACTCCATCTATTGGCCAAGCCCCTTGCCCCACTCCCCCCCCTGTTATCGGTTGCCAATTTCCCGTTTTCCGTGCTATGCCAAGGCCATCAATAGCGTCGAGGCAACGCCCTTGCGCCGCCACGCGGACCGCCACGCGAATACGGACCCCGACTTTTGCGTTCTATCCTCGGCGCGCTGCGATCGGCTCAATCCCGATCATCACTCAGTTTTGACCAACCCTCTCGGTTTTCCTCTGACCACAAGGACGTCCCCGTGAACACAAGGATCTTTTTGAGACGGCATCTCGATGCCACAGATGAAGAAGTGCCCCGGCTCATCGACATGGCCACCACTTCACTATCTCGCGGCACCGACTACCCCGGTGAAGAGAGATCCAAAGACCGGCTGTGGCGCTACCTCCAGTACCCCTACTACCTGGGTCTCTTTGCTCAGCGCGTCGTCGGCGCCGAGGGCATCTCTGCCCACGTCAAAGAAAAGCTTTGCCACGCCGTCCTCCAGGTCAATATGAACCTCGACGAGGGCCAGGAGCCCGGCCCCGGCATCTTCCAGTTGACCGCCTGGCTCGCCAACGCCGGACTCCTCAGCCACCAGGACTACCTCGGCCTTCGCAAGGGCATTATCTGGCTTCCCCGGCTCACCGACAACTACGTCGAGTCCACCGACGACATCCTCCCTGCCTGCGATGGCGTCTTTCGCGACCCTCAGATCGACCGCGAACAGACCATCGAGTTGATCCTCATGATCCTCACCGCCAAAGAGGCCATCGGTGGCGAGGGGCGCGTCATCTACGACCACCTCATGGAGATGAGCGTCCTCAATAAGAGCCTCAAGCGCGAGGTCTGCCAGATCGTCGTCGAGGAGGCCATCCCCTTTCCCCGCGGTGGCTACGACCATCCCATCGAGACCACCGACGAAGAGCAGGACCGCCTCTCCATCCGCTTTCTCCCCGGTGGCGTTCGGCGCCTCGCCGTCGTCTGGCTCGCCCGCCTGGGCAAGGACTCCATGGAGCTCCTCAAGCGCCTCCTCAAGCCCAATACCGTCCGCGGCCACGGCGGCGACCACGTCGCCAGCGGCGCCCTCGACCTCCTCAATGAGCGCTGGGACGACATCGAAGAGGAAGAGCGCCTCTCCCTCCTCAACACCGCCGCCAGCCTCCCCGACACCTCGGTGCGTAAACGGGCCTATATCCTCGGCGAAAAGAACCTCGGCCTCGACTTCCTTCGCGAAGCCCTCGACGACAAGGCCAAGAGCCTCCGCGAATGGGCCGAGGAGCGCCTCGACCGCCGCGACGGTGGCGAAAACCCCACCACGGAAGAACTCAGCCTGGAACTCGCCGAACCCCTCGAGGAGTAATGACTCCCTCTCCCCTCACCTGGCGGATCTGGGCCGACCGCCGCGACGGCGGCCTCGACCTCGCGCTCCTCACCGACGAGCTCGAGGCCCTCGAGGCCACCGTCGACGACCTCCGCCTCACCCTCCTCGACCGCCACCTCTTCCACGACCACCCCCCCCGTCCCGGCTTCCGCGACTTCGGCCCCTTTGCCGACCTCCAACACCCGCACCGCCAGGCCCTCCAGGCCATCGGCGCCGAACTCCTCGACGCCTTTGGCTGGCGCATCGACATCGACACCCAACCCGACGACCCACTCCAACCCTCCTGACCGACCACCGACCACCGACTTCCACCCACCACCGACCCGGGGACCCCTCCATGATCGACGCCGACAATATCGACGCCTACTCCGACCCCACGCCCTCCGTCGAGTCCATCGACGGCCCCTGGCTCACCCTCTTTTGCGCCGACGAACTCCCCTCCATCGGCCACGTCGTCTCCATCGACGACCACGCCCACGCCATCGTCTTTCGACACCTCGGCCAACGCCGCGCCCACGCTTGGCTTCCCCCCACCACCGCGCCCTCATCCATCACCCAGGGTGCTCCCATCACGCCCCTGAATCGACCGGCCTCCGTGGCACTCCCCACCACCGATTCCACCCTCGATCTCAGCGACTTCTCCATCGCCCCAACGGATACCGACGACCGCCTCCCTCTGTGGCCCGACGCCCCCCCGTGGAGCGATCTCCAATCGCGCCGCCCCGCCCTCCCCATCGGACTCGACGCCCTCGACCACCTCGCCCCCTTTGCCACCGACGGCGTCCATCTCATCATCGACCTCAGTCCCGACCACCTCGCCTTTCAGGCCCTCACCCACCGCCTCCACAACGCCCTCCAACCGACCTCCGACCTCGCCATCCTCCGTGATTCTGACTTCCAACTCCCATCGGCGCCTACTCGCCGCTGGCACCTCCCCATCGACTCCCCCAACACCCATATCCCGGCCCTCCAACTCGCCATCGCCCTCAGCCCGCGCTTGCGCCAATCTCCCCCGGCCCTCGCTGTCATCGACCTCCCCCTCATCGACACCGATCCCACCGACCCCTCCGCCGAACCCGACCCCCTTCAGCAGGGCATCCCCCAGATCATCGACCGCCTCACCCGCCACCTCGTCGCCACCGACGACGGTTCCCTGACCACCATCCTCCGCCTCCAGCTCCCTCCCGACCAACCGGGCCTCAACACCATCATCGACACCCTCCGCCTGGGCGACGTCGATGCCACCATCACCATCGACCCTCAAGGCCGCTTCAACCCCCGCCGCTCCACCTCCCGAGCCGAGCTCTCCTCCCCCGCCACCAAAGACCAACGCCGACGCCTGCGCCTCCTCCACCAGGCCCAACAACTCGAAGACAAAGCCGACCTCCTCGGCGACCACGAGCTCTCCGACCACGACCGCCAACGCCTCGCCGACGCCCGCGCCCAATTTATCCCCCTAAAATAGCCGCCCCACACCACCCTGGGTGCCCCGCCGGCCCGATTTTTCCCCATTTCTCACCGATGCCCACCACAATTTATAGCATCCCTAGAAACAGAAAACTGCGGCACCCAGGGTGCCGCAGTTTTCTTTATTAGCGTCGTTTTATGTATTCAATTCACTCCGCCGCCACCGAACGGCTGTCATCGTACAAGCCCTCGAGCATATCGCCGTACTTCTCCATGACTTTGCGACGCTTCAATTTCAAACTGGGCGTCAGCATATCATTTTCCGGCGTCCACTCTTCGTCGATCAGAGCAAACTCTCGAGGCCTCTCGTAGCTCTTGAGGCTCGATCCAACGCGCTCGATCTCCTCGCGATACAATTGTTGGACCATGTGGTGCGTCAACATCTCCTCTTCCGGCACGCCGTTGAGCGAAGACCACTCGCTCAGAGATTCCCCGTCGACCACGATCAAGGCAACATTGTAGCGCTTATTCGTCCCCTCAATCATCACCTGATTGATAAACGGCGACAACGTCAACTGCTCCTCGATGGGACCGGGCACCACGTACTTGCCATTCTCCAGCTTGTACTGCTCCTTGACCCGACCGAGAATCCACAGGAACCCATCTTCATCGATGCGCCCCAGATCTCCGGTGTGGAAAGTGCCGTCATCATCCATCACTTCCGCCGTCTTATCCGGCAGGTTGTGATAGCCCTGCATGACATTGGGCCCTTTCACACAGACCTCTCCCGTTCCATCGGAATAACCCTCGACCGGTGAGATCGAGATCTCCACTCCGGGAAGGGGCTTGCCCACACTCCCGATCTTTCGATTGTTGGGATAATTGCAGGTCGAAATCGGTGACGTTTCCGTCAGGCCATATCCTTCGTACACCGTGATATTGAGGTTATCGATAAACCGGGCCACCTCGGGACTCAGGGCTGCTCCGCCGCTAAACGCGTACTTGAGGCGGCCACCGAACTTCTCTCGAACCTTGGAAAACACCAGGGAGTCGTAAAAACCATTCATCTTGCGGGTCAATAAGCCGGCCTTTTTCCCCGACTCCTCCGCCGCTCGGATCTTTTCGGCATTCGCCAGCCCCTTATCAAAAAGGAGCTTTTTGACGCCTCCTTCGGCCTCCATCTTTTTCTGAACGCCGTCGTAGATCCGGTTAAAAATCCTCGGCACACTAAATAGGAGTGTCGGACGCACCTCCGACAGGTTATCGACGATCGTGGTCACATCCTCCGCCAGGCCAATCGAGGCGCCCAGTGAAAAGAGGCAGTGAAGCTCGCAAACCTGACCAAAGCTGTGGGCCCAGGGCAAAAAACACAGGCTCACGTCATCGGTATCGATGGTCAGCAAGTTCTGCACACCGTTGACGTTGCTCATCAGGTTGGCGTGCGATAGCAAAACCCCTTTGGGCTGTCCGGTGGTTCCCGACGTATAGATAAATCCACAGAGATCGTCTGGATCCGGATGATGGGCGTCCACCCGGTTTTTGGCTCCATGCTGCAGCAGGGTCTGATAGGCGTCTTCCGACTCCGCCGGCCCATCGAAGTAGACCACCCGCTCCAGATGCTCTAACTCGTCGACCAACTCCTTGACCGACCGATAGATCTCCATATTGGCAACCAATACGACCTTGGCGCCACTATCTTCGATGATATACTTCCAATCCTTCGGCAACTGCACTTCGTACATCGGGCAGTATTTGGCACCCAGACTATAGGTTGCGTAGGCTCCTGCAGCCCATTCCTTGCGGTTATCCGAGATCACCGCCACCGTATCTTCCTTTCCCACCCCCATCGTCGATAGCGCTCCCCGGAGATCCTCGACTTCCTCCCCAAACTCATCAAAGGTCGTCCATTTATACTCGCCAGAAACCTTCGTGCCGATGAACGGCTCACCCGCATAGGTGGTTGTGCTATACTCGAGAATCTCTACCAAGTTCTTGAATTCTTTTGCCATCCGTCAAAGCTCCCTTTCCATGTAAGTTATCAGTAAGGCTCAAGCAGCCCGAACCAACCAATACAACCCCTGCCGAGCTTCTCTTCCTAATTCATGCATCCTTATGCTCACGCACCCTAATTCGATCCCCCAATTTTAGCAAGTCCAGCTCCGCTAATCCGCCGCAACCGCCCCCTTGGAACGCCATGAACCACCATCCTCTTCATCACCTCCCGGAAGCTCAATTCCTCCACTCTGGAGGTCGACTCCACCACCGGGATGAACACCTCTATATTTCGAACGCCTACATCGAACTTCAACTCAAAACCACCACTCACGAGCCATCTCTAAAAGCCCTCCCCGAAGGAGCCCTTATGCGAATCGAGGGCCAGCGAAAGGGCTCGCTCTTTCAACTCGACGATTACTCCGTTGTTCATCGCCCAACCTCGACTCCCCCCGACCTCGAAGCCCGTCGCCGCGTCCCCATCGGCCAGGCCCTTCGCGCACGCCACCAACTCCGCGCCACCCTCCACCACTTCTTTCGTGATCGGGGCTTTCTGGAGGTCAGCACCCCTGCCCTGTGCCAGAGCCCGGGCACCGATCCCCACATCGAACCCATCTCCGCCAACTTCATGGAGTCTCACGGGGACGCTCAACACCACCGCGCCTACCTCCATACCTCCCCGGAGTTGGCGATGAAGCGACTGCTCTCCGCCGGCTCAGGCCCCATCTATCAACTCGCTCCCGTGTGGCGTAACGGCGAAGTCACCACCACGCACAACCCCGAATTTTCCATGTTGGAGTGGTACCGCCCCTGGGAGCCCCTGGACTCCATCATCGAAGACATCCAAGACCTGGTCACCCTCGTGCTCGACGAGCAAAGTGCCCGACCCCTCTCCCCCCCTTTTCCAGTCGTCACCATGGCCGAAGCCGTCGAGGCCTCCTGTGGCTTTGACCTCTCCGAAGCCCTGGACACCCCTTCGCTCCAGGCGGCCATTCGCCGCCACGGCCTCTTGTCCGAGCGCGCCATCAAAGCCGCACCCTGGGACGAACTTTTCTACTCCCTGACCATCTCTCATATCGACCCCTGGATAAGCGACCAGGGCCCCCTCTTCATCACCCGATGGCCCATCCAACTCGCCGTCCTCGCCAGGCCCTGTCCCGACGACCCTCGCTTTGCCCAACGCGTTGAGCTCTACGTCGATGGCATCGAGTTGGCCAACGGATTCCACGAACTCACCGACCCCGACGAGCAGCGCCACCGCTTCCATCAGGACAACCAGTACCGCAAGCGCCACGACCTCCCACAACTTCCCATCCCCTCCGCCTTTCTCCACGCCCTCGAGTACGGGATGCCTCCCTCCTCCGGCATCGCCCTCGGCCTCGACCGACTCCTCCTCCTGGCCACCCCCAACGCCGAAACCCTTCGCGACGTCGCCCCGTTCTCGTGGCGCCGCACCGACCAGGGCATCCAATGGCCATAACCCCGGATCCCCCCCAAAAACCAGCGTCCTGAAGCACCCTGGGTGCCGCATCGGCCTGGTTTTTCGCCATCATTTACGTGATCTCCCGTGCGGCCCTGCGTGCCCGCCGCTTCATCCAAAACGCATACCCCAGGCGCAACACCATGATTCCCGCCGTCAGCGCTGTGAGCTGAAATGCATGCTCGATCACAAACCCCCGCGCGATTTCGATCCACTCCAATAGCGCGTCCCCCACCCAATAGGCCGCGGCTACCCACATCGCTTGTGCCGGAACGACCAGAAGATGAAATAATTTCGGTTTTACCCCCGCGACTCCGGCCACCGTCCCCATCACCGGCCCGGGAACGCCCAGCAGTGCCACCACCGAGGCCTTTCGCACCAAATTCAGGCCGGCCTCCATCCACGACGGGGGAATGGGCACCCGCTCCAGAAGCCATACCAAAGCCTTCGTCCCCAAAAGATGCCCAAACCAAAACCCGATCAGGGCCTGGCAAGACGTCACAACTAATGCCACGCCAAAGTAGAGCGTCCCATCCACCAACGGCGCCACGGCCACCAAATGGATGAGAAACGGGCTCAATAAGATCAGCCCCAGCGGAAAGTGGGCGAAAAGAAGCGGCGAAATCGCTGCCCCGAACACACGACCGGCAACCATGGCTGGAAAGAGGAGCCGAATCCAACTTTCTGGCCCTGAGGTCTCCGACGCGTCCTGTGTTGCATCACTATCCATACCGCTCTGACCTCAATTCTAAGGGCTTACCAACACACTCATCCTGACCACTCTGACCTGGCAAAACCTCATACGACCAAACGACTTACCCAAACGGGACCGCAGCCCAATGAACGCTCAGTGTACCTTCGAGCAATTCAACTACAAGCCCCCTATGTGGAGCACATGACCAGACGTCGGATTGGGTTCCATCTCTATCTTCCTTAAGGCACCAACGCCTCGAAACTCACCGCCTGACCATCCAATCTAGCACTACATCCCTTCCGTTTCTCCCCTATCGATCCTACTCTTTCGACCAAACTCGCGCATCGACCCCCGACCATCTGCATGGGCCGGGGCCTGCCTTCTGCCCCTCGGAACGGGGATTCGTCGTGCTCCATCCCTTTACACCGGTTCGTCTCCCCACTGCTCGGTGGCTGCTCGTCTGTGCCCTCGTGGCCATCCTGATTTCGATCTGTCTTCCCCTATCGGCCGAACCCACCTCCGGCGACCCCAATGCCGACTCTGTCGCCGTCGATGCCTCCATCGCCGCTCCCGATGAGCCCCCCACCTCCCTGCTCGACGAAGCCCGCGACGACCATCAGCGCGCTCTCCTCCGTAAGCGCCAGGCCCGCGACATCGAGATCGACGCCGACGCCGAACACCTTCAGGGACTCCTCGACCAAAAACAGGAGCTCGCCGACCAATGGGTCAACCTCAGCGAAGAGGGGCTTCAGACGCTTCAAGAACTCCACGCCGACCATCAATCGCAGCGCGACGACTTCACCGACCAGCGCTCACGGATCAACGCCGCCCTCCTCAACTTCTCCGACTCCCCCTCCGACACCCAGGTCGCCGAAAATATCGACCCTCTCTTTGAACGCCTCGTCGACACCCGCCGCAATATGCGTCGCCAGCTCAACGAGCAACATACCCGGGTCACCGAGGCCGAAGATCGCATCGAGTCCCGAGCTGACGCCGCCCACGATGCCTTGGAACGCTGGCAACAACTCCATCATGACGACCCCACCGACGACGCCGCCGGACTCCACGCCGCCATCGCCGAACTGGAGCTTTTCTTGGCCCGCCAACACCTGACCAACGCCCGTCGTCTCCACGCCATGCATCGCCAACACCGCGACCTCCTCGTGGAGCGCACCCGCTTTTACCACGAGGCCGTCGAGTCCCTCTTTCCATTGATCTCGCCAGAGCAACGAAGCCAATTCTTGAGCCTTCGCCGCGATAGCAACTGGCATGACGCCATCGACGCCTTTCACCACGCGTTTGTCGCCCTCATCGCTGGTGCCGAAGAGCGCTTTCAGGAAGTCGCCGACGTCGAAGACCGCTTCTCCTCGGTGCCCTTCTGGATCTGGTTTTTCGGCTTTATGTGGCGACTGGCCCTATTTGTCGCCGTTTTCTTTGTCGGCCGCGACTTCGCCAGTGACCTCGTCCACCGGCTGACCGACGCCCTTATCGAGCGCCGATTTTTGCGTCGTTTCGCGGCCTGGATCCTCAAGCTGGGCACCGTCCTCCAGACCCTGATTCGTCCCACCCTGCTGTGGATCACCGCCGTCATCCTCGTGCGCTACCTCTCGCTTAGCTGGACAGAATTGGCGCTCCTGGAGTGGCTGGTCAGCGCTCTCTTCATCTACTGGATGGTCATACTGGCCATCAAAGTCCTGGTCCTTCCCCGCGACACCTGGTCGAGCCGCTCCGGCGACGAAAGCGATGAGGCCTCCCCCTATCAATTTGACCGCCTCCTGGACATCGAGCAATCGCGGGCCGACAAGATCCTTCGCAGCACACGGGTGATCCTCCTCTTTTGGCTCCTCGCCTACTACGTGCCCCGCCTGGTCATCTACGCCACCGGCCACAATGTGGTCTGGTTTGTCGTCGATCGCATCGCCACCTGGGGGCTTGTCGCCGTCATTTACAGCGTTCTCAGCACCTGGCGCGACACCATCGCCGCCAGCTTCTCCGACATGGCCAGCGAGCGCATGCCCCGGGCCACCGACATCGTCGACCGCCACAAAGACCGCCCCTGGGGAGTGCTCCTTATCGCTCTGGTCACGCTGTACATCGCCGGCCGCGAGAGTGCCCGATTGACCCGCACCTATCTGCGCGATACCGCCTGGAGTCGGCGCATCAGCAACTTCTTCTTTCGCAAATCCGTGGAGCTCCACCAGCGCGACCATGACCGCGACGACGCCTCTTGCCCCATCCCCGACCACTATCGCCATCGCTTTCACCACCGCCCACTGGACGACGAACCCTATATCGTTGAGCGCCGCGAACTGCTCAAACGCCTGGAAAAAGGCATGCGCGCATGGGAGGAGGACCGCAGCAAGGGCATGCTCGTCCTCATCGGCGAACAGGGCATGGGACGCACCACCTTGCTCCACCAGATCCAGCGCCGATGGTCCAACTACCAGGACCGAAAAGTCCTCTACCACCAACTCCAGGCCCCCTGCCGAGACTGCCCGTCGGTCCGCCAGACCCTGGCCTCCGTCTTCGACCTCGACGAGTGGCCCGACGACGACAAGGCCTTCGCCCAGGCCCTCCTCGACCTTCCACCGCGCACCATTCTGCTCGACGACTGCCATCGCCTATTCTTGCGCGAAATCGGCGGCTTCGACACCATCGACCTGCTCTTTAAGATCATCAGCCTCACCGACCATCATCACTTCTGGATCGTGACCCTCAACCGCCACACCTGGTCCTATATCAATCGCGTCAAACATCGCGGCCACTTCTTTCAAGACGTCATCGAATTGACCGGCTGGTCCGAAGACGAGATCCGCGACATGATCAACCAGCGCGACGCCCTCGATGACACCTCCGTCAGCTTTGAAGAACTCATCGTCTCCTCCGGCGATGACAACCAGGACAACCACTACGAATTGGTCCAGTCCTCCAGGGGCTACTTTCGGCTGCTCCACGAATTTTCCCAGGGCAACCCCTCCGTGGCCCTGACCTTCTGGTTGCGAAGCCTGACCGCCGACGATGATCACACCCTTCGCGTCGGCCTCTTTCCCCGACCCTCCCTGGAGACCCTCCAGCAACTCGACGACAACTACCTCTTTGCCCTGGCGGCCATCGCCCAACACGGCGCGCTCAACGCCGACGAGGTCGGCCGCACCATCCACGCCTCGCGCGGCGACTGCGAGATGATCCTCAAATACCTGGCCGACAACCAGATCGTCACCCTCGACAATACAACGGGACGCGCCCGTATTCGCCCCCTCTATCTTCGCTCCGTGACCCGTGTCCTTCGCCGTGCCAACGTTCTCTATGGCTAGTCCAAAACCACTGCCCCTATCGAGCCCATGACCATGCTCAACGCTTCCGCCATCAACGCTCTGGCCCCTCCGATACTGGCCGATATCCCGGCCGCCGATGTGGAAGGCCTGGTCAAGCATATCGATTTTCTCGACGTCGGTAATATCCTGACCGCCGCCGTGATCATAACCACCGCCGTCGTCCTCAGTCGCGTCCTCAACGTCACCCTCGATCGCCTCGGCGAGGGCGAGGCCCGTCGGCGCCTTTTCTTCAAAAAGGTGTTGAGCTTTTCCAAACTCGGCATCTTCGCTCTTGCGGTCTATATGGTGGCCGCCACCTTCCTCGACTTCGAAGAGGATCAGGCGGCACTCATTGGCGTCAGTGGCACCCTGGCCGTCGCCATCGGTTTTTCGCTCAAGGATACCGCCTCCAGCATTATGGCCGGCATCTTCATCCTCTTTGATCAACCCTTTCAGGTCGGCGACCGCATCCAATTTCGTGAGCACTACGGCGAGGTCACCGACATCGGCCTACGCGCCGTCCGCGTCTTCACCCTCGGCCACGACGAGGTCTCGATTCCCAACAACCTCTTTCTCTCCGAGGCCGTCGCCTCCAGCAACTCCGGGGCCCTCGAAAAACAGGTCACCTTCGAGTTCTTCATTGCCATGGATGCCGACTTCGATCTCGCCAAACAGATCGTCTACGAGGCCTGCGTTACCTCCAAATACGTCTACCTCGACGAGCCCCTCATCCTGCGCGTCGAGGACAAGGTCACCTCCCTGGCCTTCGCCACCATGGTCCGCTGCCGGG
>CAYQBU010000090.1:8045-15297 GCA_964415785.1 uncultured Bradymonadales bacterium | reverse complement strand
TCACCGCTCAGTCCACCTGCGACGGCGCCAGCGCCTGCGTCCCCGACGACATCGTCGATTGCGGCGACTTCCTCTGTGACGAAGACGCCGCCGAATGCCTGACCACCTGCGATAGCGACGACGACTGCTTCGAGGACGCCTATTGCGACGAGGAGACCAACGAATGCTCCTCGGACGCCCGCCAGCCCATCGCCGACGCCGGAGAGCCCCAGATCGTGGGCCCCGAAGCCAATGTCACCCTCGACGGCTCCGGTAGCTTCGACCCCGATGGCAACCCCCTGACCTATCAGTGGGAACTCGTCGACGGCCCCGTCGATATTGAACTCGACGACGACACTGCTTCGACGCCCGGCTTCGTGGCCCCCCGGCCCGAGCCCGTCGACGAGGTCTGGGTCTTTGACTTCGAGCTCATCGTCAACGACGGCGAACTCGACAGCGAACCGGACACCACGTCGGTGACCGTCGACGTCGAGGCCGGTGACAACGAGCCCCCCGTGGCCGTCATCGAGGGCCCGGAGGAGGCGGAGGCCGGCGACACGATCATCCTCGACGGCTCCGAGAGCTTCGATCCCGACGGCGATCCCATCGTCAGCTACCAGTGGAGCCTCGCCGACGGCCTGCCAGAGCCCACCTTCGTGCCCATTGAAGACGAGGACGACCAGCTCCTGGAGGTCATCTTCGACGAAGACCTCGAAGAAGACACCCTCTATGACTTTGGCCTCGTCGTCAGCGACGGCCTTGCCAATAGCGCCCTGGAGACCCACGAAGTGCTGGTCCTGGTCGAAGACCCAACGGATCCCACGGACCCCGAGGATCCCTCTCTTGAGGGCGACCTCAGCGGATCGGGCTGCGTCTGCAGCAGCACCTCTGGCCAAAATAATACAGAGGGCATGCTCGCCTTCTTCCTCCTCCTCGGCGTTGCTGCCTGGCGCCGAGTCCGTAGCCGCTCCTGAGTCCCTGGCCGATCCCCCTTCGTGGAACGCCCATGAGCGCCCGACAGACCCTCATAGCCCTCCTGGTCGTGGGCCTTGTCGGGGGGAGCTTGACCACCGGTTGTGAGCGAGAGCGGCGAAGTATCCCCGAATCGGAGAGCTTCGTCGCTCAACTCTCGCTCTACAATTCCACCTCCGATGCCATCCCCCTCACGCTCTGGGGCCTGGCCCCCGACCACAGCATCGATTGCCACCACCTGGGCGATCCCCTGAGCGCCCTGCTCAGCGACGATCACCTTCGCCAGCTCTCGAGCACCACCATCCTCTCCGGCCAGGAGCTGCCCGTCAGCCATCACGGTTTCGCCGAACCCGAGGACTCCCCCGGCGACTGCCCCTTTGTCATCCTCACCGCCGACGACGATCGCCTCCCTCCTCGCCTGCTCAGTTGGCCCTCAGACCTCCCGGAGCGCCAGTTCTTCAGCGAGATCGACGCCCCCCAGGATTTGCCCACCGACGAGCCCAGCCTGGTCATCGACGCCGACTACCCCGGCGAAGCCCCGGCCTATGAATTCGGAGCTCGTCCCTGCGATGGCGACCTGGACACCTGCAGCGACGACCACCTCCAGGAGATCCTCGAACCCACCTCCGGCGCTCACTACCGCTGGCAGCTCCATGGTGACGCCCTTTCGCTACATGACTGGCAACCCTCGGAGCTCGACGACCACCCCACCGATGACGGCGATCGCCCCTGCGCTGCGGGCCATCAGGACCCACCGCTGAACTGGGACTCCCCGCCTTCCGGCACCTGGATCGTCGACGCCATCGAACCCCTGGACGATGACCACTGTCATCTCGTCGACCTTCGAGAGGCTTCGGAGGATAGCGAGGATGCCGACCTTGAACCCTTCGAGCTCTGTGCTGGCCCCGTGGTCGCCGAACGCCTATCTCCCCCCGAGCTCGACGGCCACACGGCGATTCAATTCTACGTCGAGGAGCAGACCTCGTCTTCGTCCCCCTACCAAACCCTCAATATCGAGATGGAGCGCCGCGACGACCAGGGCGAGCCCTTTGCCCGGACGCGCATGGAACTCATCCGGGGCCACACCATGCCCGACCACCTGGGCCTGGACTGGGAGGCCCTCCCGGCCACGGATTGCTCGCTGTACCGCGAATCCAGCGGCTGTGCTCAGCTGAGTTGGCCGCTGCTACTCGTCATCGACGCCGGCGATTCGATCACCGTTGAGGTCGGCGCCCTCCAGGCCCTCGATCTCGACGCTCGACGCTCCCTCTATCTCCACCGCGGTCTTCACCGCTTGATCACCGATCGCGGCTGCTCAGACGAAGTTCCCGCCATCGGCCAATCGATTCCCGGCCCCTACCTGGAGGCCATCTACTTCGGCGCTCACCGAGAGCTTCCCCTCTGACCACCCTCCACCTCCGATTCGAGCACCCCTCTTAGCCGCTGGCGAAATTCCTCCAGCCGCTCCCCCTTCCACTCCTCGCTGAGCTCCAACTCCGACTCCCCCTTCCTCTCGACGGCTCCCCAATCCTCGAGCAATCTCAGAACATTCTTAAAGGTCGGCTTTGAGATGCTCTCGTAGAAATTCAAGCCCCCTCGCAGATAATCCTTTCGCCCCTTCTTGAGGGCCCGCTCCACCAATTTGTCGCGCTCCACTCTCCCCTCCAGGAGTTCGTCGAGCATCTCCGCCATCACGCAATAGGCCTCCAAGAAGGTCAAAAACATGCGCCGGAAATAGTGAATTTCCTCGGCTCGACCCACCAGATACACCGTTTCTTGCTCCTCGATCCTCACCCATCCCGCTCGCTCAAAATAGGCCAGCGTGCGCTCAAAGACGTCGTCGAATTTGGCGGCCTCTTCATAGATCCACTCGTATTTGAAGAGGCGACTCAAAAAATGCGTCTTCTCTCGCAGGGCCTCTAGCTCCAGCTCATTGCTCCCAAAGGAGAGCGCCGACATCGCCAACAGTCCCTCGGGCACAAAGTGCTGGATAAGCGTATTGCGATAATAGGACAGCTCCAGGCGATGCTCGTCGTCAAAGCGATAAAAGACCTCCCCATCCTCGCGCTGGATCTCCAGTTGCCCTTCCCGCTCAAAGATCGCCAGCGCTCGATCGATGACCGATGCGACGGCCTCGCCGATCGCCTCTTCCAGCCCCTCACCGCGCTCGCCGAGCACCACCGACACCCCTTCGTCTTTGCTGGATACCTTCTCCTCGATATCCATCTCCGCCGCCGACAGGGCCTCTCTCAACGCCCCGGAGAGCCGGCGCTTTCGCCCGGGCTGAATCAAGAAGTGGAGCAAAAACCCGATCTCCTCCAGCAATTGCTCCCGATCCAGGCCCCGCGCTGGATTATTGAGCAGCACTGCCGAGGTCAGCGCCGTGGGCGACACCGTCGTGATCTGATTGATATCGTAGATGATACGATGTGCCAGACGCACCGTGAGCCGATCCAGATCCTCGCTCTCTGGCTCCAGCCGATCGATGGCGTAGCGCTCGAAATAGTCCTCCAGATCGATGGGCGTATCGAACTCCACGTACAGCCGCCCCTTCTGGCTCGTCAAAAACTTCGGCGTCTTTAAAAGATCGCTGAGACTCTCGCCCTTCTTTTCCTCGCCCAGGATCTCGCGCCGATAGGAGCGCTCCTCGATGATCTTTTCGTAGCCCACCGAAATGGGCACGATCTTCACGGAGTCCAGCCGCCCCGTGGCATAGGCCCGCACCATCATGTCCAGCATTCCATACTTGGGCTTGATCAATTTGCCCGTCCGGCTTCGCGTCCCCTCGATAAAGAACTCGATGGGATAGCTCTCCTCCATCAGCCGGATTAGATACTCCCGAAATACCACCGGATAGAGATTCTCCCCTCGAAAGGAGCGGCGAATAAAAAACGCCCCGGCCCGCCGAAATAGCGGCCCCAGCGGCCAAAACGACAGGTTCACTCCCGCCGCAATATGGGGAGTCATCAACCCGTAGTGATAAAAGAGATAGCTCAGCACCAAATAGTCAATATGACTCTTGTGGCTGGGCACGAGGACGATGGAGCTCGACTTGGCGGCCTCTCGCACCACCTCCAGGCCCTCCTCATCGACCTCAAAGCCGTCGTAGATTCGGTACCACACAAAGCTGAGCAGGGCGCTGAAGAACTTCAGGGTCAGCAGGCTCGGATCGGCGGCGATCTCTCTCAACTGATCTCGTGCCCGCTCCTCGACCTGGGCCTCATCAACCTCTTCCTGACGGGCCACCTCCCGGATCTTTTCCTGGAGTTCGGGACGCCGCAACACCTGCTTGTGGATCGTCTCCTTGTCCAGGGCCGTGGGCCCCAGGATCACCTTTTGCTCCCGTCCGATATACTCCTTGAGGCGTGCCCTCAAGAGCTCTGAGGCGTCGGAGCTATCGGCATTGGGGTACTCTCGCAAAAACCCCTGAAGGTTGACGGCGCTCGACACCTGAACCATGGGCTGGCCGAATTTCAAAAAACTCTGCCAGAAGGTCTGCACGTAGTGCACGATCTTTCGGAAAAAGCCCGGCGACTGAACGGTCCCGAAGACGTCGTCCAAAAAGCTCGCCCGCCGCGGATTGGGCCGCTTCTCCCACACCAGGAGCAGAGGCATCACATAGATCGGCTCTTCGCGCTGGCGCTGCAGCCGGATCAGCCGATACAGATAGGACTGGCTATAGGCCAGGGCCTCTTGCTCGTCCTGTCGGGGGCACTCCAAAAAAAGGAAAGCCGATTCCCCATCGTCGACCAGAGCCTCCATTTTATCTTCCTCTGAGGGCTCATCGCGCCTCCACAGCCCCCGCACCCAATGCCACATCCCCCGAACGGGCCTCACAATCACCCCATTACACCACCTCGCCAGGGGCAAGTCGTGGCTGACAAAGGCGTAATTGAAATAGAGGTAATCCAGCCGACTCCGAGACTCCATGGCGTAGACGACGGTGCCGCGCTCGTCGGCGTCGCGCAGATCATCGATGCACCGTTTTTCAAAGAGCACATGGGCAAAGAGCAACTTGGCCACCCATCGAAAGAGAGTGCCCAGCGACTCCACCATCGCCGAGGCGGGACGCGATTTTTTCAGCGACTCCGACAGCTCATGGCGATCCAGGCGCACCATCTCGTGCTCTTGGTCATCGGCCAACTCTTCGTCGAGCACCGGTAAGTCCGCCGGAAGCATATCCTCGTAGGCCAGGCGTTCCTCCCCTTCGCCACCGGATCCGCTCTGTTGTGATTCGGTCGTCACTTAACTTCTCCTCAATCCATGCCACAGGACGGCGCCCTCCTTATAGGTGGCGACCACCGATCTGTGAACTCGCCTCCAAGGGGGGGCTGCCCCTAACCCCGCGCTAAGATTTGCGCCATCGCCCCTGCTATGGTACCCCAATTAATGTGTAGGCTCGGTCGGAAGCCTGCGATCCTTAACCCATCGCTATGGCTCGGACCGTCCCCGGTTCTGTTGGCCCTTTTTAGAAGCTGGAGTTTGCTCCATGAGAGCTCCTCGTATTGCGGTGCTATTTTTCGTCAGCCTCCTTGTGCTGCCGACCTCCGCGGCCCTCGCCTTCGACGACGACGAGATGACCTTCTCGCCCGACGATGTGGAAGACGATCCCGCCGAGGAAGAGGACGACTTCGACGATGGCGAAATGACCTTCGCCCCCGACGACCTCGACGAGGGCGCCTACGATGCCGAGGCCGACATGGCCGACGCCATCGACGTGGGCGTCGTCACCGTGCCCACCGACGATATCAGCGACGGCGAGCGCGACCGGATCCAATCGGCGCTGCGCGACGCCGCTCGCGACATCCCTGAAATCACAACCTACGGCGATAGCGACCTGCTGCCCGCCCTCGTGGACCGCGACGCCGACTACTGCAGTCGCGAATCGCTCTGCCTCGCCGGGGTCGGCCGCTCCGCAGGCGTCGCCCGAATCCTCCAGGCCCGCGTCGAAGAACAGGACAACGGCTACCGCCTCGACCTCGATTATTTCGACGTCGACGAGCGCCTCTTTGTCGCCTACCACTCCAGCACCCAACACAGCAGCATCGACGACGTCATCGAGGCCATCCCCGCCGGCGTCAATGACATCTTTGGCATCCGTGGCGACCGCCTCGACGATGGCTTCGTCGACCAACGCGACGTCAACACTGGCCGCGTCGTCTCCTATTTCTCGGCCGGTGCCGCCGTCGTCTCCCTGGCGGCCGGCTCCTACTTCGGCATGCAAGTTCGAAGCGACCAGGACGACCTCGATGGCCAGGCCCGTGACGACGACGGCCGCTACACCGAATTATCCCAACGCGAGGCCCGCTCTATCCGACGTGACATGGATAGCAACGCCCGCAACGCCAATCTCTTCCTCGGCCTCTCCGCTGGACTGGCCGCCACCAGTGTTTTGCTCTTCGTTCTCAGCTCCGAAGACGACCCCGCCGCCGCTGCCGACGCCTCCCAGGGCGAGGGCTTGCGCCTCTCCCCTCAATTGGGAAGTGATCGCTTCGGCGTCGGCGCCACCTGGTCCTTTTAATCCCCGCTCGACTCGGGAGCTTGACCCATGAAATACCCTTCGATCATCTGGATCGCCCTTGTTTTTTTCGCCTCCCTCGGCTTTGGCGTCGCCTGCACCGTCGATTTTGAGAGCGACGAGGCCAATACCTTCGCATGCGAAAACGACGAGGACTGTGTCGGCTCCTATCGCTGCGTCGATGGGTTTTGCGACATCGCCACTGGCAATAACGACGACCCCAACAACGGTCCAAATAACGGCCAGCCCAGCGAATGCCTCCCCGACGAGCTCGGCGATGACTACCCCCTGGATGAGCCCCTGGATATCGACGAGCGCTGCAACGGCCAGGACGATAACTGCGACGGCTTCGTGGACGTCATCTTCTGCGACTCCACCTCCGATTGCCCCTCCAGCGCCCCCGACGCCAACGGCATCAATATCACCCAATTCGACTGCGCCTTCGACGAGGACTTCGGCGAAGATGTCTGCCAGGCCCGACCCCGAGAGCAATTGGGCGATTGTTTCGAGCTCGTCCTCGACTGCGTCGACGGCCAATACGAGGCGATGCCCGAGGAATGCGGTGGCGCGGCGAGTTCCAACAACGACGACGACCCCAACAATGACGACGAACCCACCAATAACGACGAACCCAACAATGACGACGGCTGAGGGCTAACCCGGGCTAACCGTCGTCTCCAACATCGAGAAGCGGGGGGGCGGGGGGGGGGGGGGGGCGGCTGGGGGCGGGGGGGGGGGGGGGGGCGGGGGGCGGCCCCGGGGGGGGGCGCGCGGGGGGGGGGG
>CAYQBU010000090.1:0-8035 GCA_964415785.1 uncultured Bradymonadales bacterium | reverse complement strand
GCCGGTGGCGGCCCCCCCGGGCCAACCCACCCACACCCCCCCCCGCCCCCCGCCCCGCCCTCCCGGGCCCGGCCGCTTCTCGATTTCGGGCTGGGGCTGCATATCCAGCTCGCCCACGCTAGAAGACCTTCTTGGGGATCGCCGGCGATAGGCCGCGCGGCCGCTGAGGTAAGCTGAATCCCGCCAGCTCCAGCGTTGGCAAAATCCGGCGCAGGTCCATGATCGTTCCGATCGACAATAACTGGTCCGGCCTCACCCACTCGAAGTCAATGCACTCCCTCTCCCGGAGTCGGATGCGATCGCGTTCTCCGTTGAGTTGGCATAAAAAGAAATGCGCCGTCTGAAAAACGGCCAGCGGTTGCTCCACGGTCACCCGAAGCCCTGTTTCCTCGTAGGCTTCGCGCACGCAGGCCACCTCTGGCCACTCATTTTGGCGCATGGTTCCACCGGGCGGACACCACTGGCCTCCACGGCCGACCCCAAAAGCACGGCGTACGAATAATAATTCTCCGCGATCCTCTATGACAGCCCAGGCAGAGCTCATGGCGATTCTCTTCATTAGTTGTACTCACCGGCGAGGTCGTTGACTCGACGGCAAGGCTTCGAAACGATGCATTTTAATGGCACATCTACGGCCTTACCTGATTTTAACATAGTTTTGTCACAACTTCTTCCCGAGGTAAGTCATTCCTTAGGTCTTTGCTACCCCCTCAATTCCTTCGATTCCTGAGGCTATTCGTGGCGTCTTCCACTCCACCGAGCACCGAGCGTCTTCGCGGAACTTTGCATCGCGTCCGTTTCACCAGCGACGACGGCCAATTTTCTGTCGCCGAACTGGCCGTCGACGATCGGGTCGCCCCCGTCACCCTCGTGGGCAACCTCATGGCCGCTCGCCCCGGCGAAACTCTGGAGGTCATCGGCCAGTGGAAAGACGACCCCACCTATGGGCGTCAATTTCAGGTCCGCTCCATCGAGACCGCCCTTCCCTCCACTGAAGAGGGCATCGTCGCCTACCTGGGCGGCGATATGATCGATGGCATCGGACCCAAATTGGCAGCCCGCATCGTCGACCACTTCGGCGACCAAACCCTGGAAGTCATCGATCGCAACCCCTCTCGCCTCAGCGAAGTGGAGGGCATCGGCGACACCCGAGCCCATCAGATCGCCGAGGCCTGGCAGCGCGATCGCACCATCCACCGGCTGATGATCGCCCTTCGCTCCCATGGCATCTCCCCGGCCCATGCCGTCAAAATCCACCAGCAATTCGGCGCCGACGCCCTCTCCCTCATCCAGCGCAACCCCTATCGCCTGGCCGAAGACATCCGGGGCATCGGCTTTCAGACGGCCGACCAGATCGCCCGCCATTTCGATATCGATCCCGACTCCCCGGAGAGGCTCCGCGCCGGCCTCCTCTACACCCTTCGCAATGCTCGAAATGACGGCCACGTCTACCTGCCCCTCTACGAGCTTAAGCACCGGGCCTATGAACTCCTGGGCGACCAGATCGGCGCCATCGACGACGCCCTGGAGCAGTTGGAGGCCGACGACAAGATCGCCCGCCAGCCCCTGGACGGCGACCAGATCGCCATCTATCCCATCGCCGCCTACCACGCCGAAAGGGGCGCCGCCGACCACCTTCGCCGCATCGCCCGTCGACACCCCACCCTCGACCTCGGCGACACTCCTCAGGCCGTCGGCGACGATCTTGAGGCCATCGAACAACGCCTGGGCGTCGATTTCGCTAAAACTCAGCGCCGGGCCATCGCTTCCGTCTTTGAGGATTCACTCTGCGTCATCACCGGCGGCCCGGGCACGGGCAAGACGACCATCGTGGAGGCCATCTGTCACCTCGCCGATCGCCACCATCAGAGCATCGACCTCGCCGCCCCCACCGGTCGCGCCGCCCGCCGCCTCGCCGAAGCGACGGGTCGTCGAGCCCGAACCCTGCACCGCCTCTTGGAGTTTAGCTTCGACGAGGGCGGCTTCCAGCGCCACGAAGACCGTCCCCTGGAGCTCGACATCCTCGTCGTCGACGAGGCCTCCATGATCGATATCTTCTTGCTCTACTCCCTGGTCCGAGCTCTCCCCGATCGGGCCACCCTGGTGCTCGTCGGCGATATCGACCAGCTCCCCAGCGTCGGTCCCGGCCAGGTCCTTCGCGATCTCATCGACGCCCGCCCCGGCTCGGTGGTCCGCCTCACCGAGATCTTTCGCCAGGACGAGGCCTCCACCATCATTACCAATGCCCACCGCATCAACGCCGGTCACATGCCCATCGCCCCTCCTCGAGAGGGCGGCGAACTCGTCGACTTCTACACCATCAATGCCCCCGACCCCGATCGCGCTCGCCAGACCATCCTCAACCTCGCCACCCAGCGTATCCCCGACGCCTTCGGCTTCCATCCCCTCGATGAGTTGCAGATTCTGTCGCCCATGTACCGCGGCGATGTCGGCTGCGATGGCCTTAACCAGGCCCTCCAGCAGCATCACAGCCAGTCCAGGCCCCGTCTCCAGAGTGGCTCGTCCTCTTTTTACCTCGGCGATCGGGTCATGCAGACCACCAATAATTATGACAACGACGTCTTCAACGGCGATATCGGCCGCGTCGTCGACGTCGACCTCGACGACCAGAATCTGTCGGTCGACTTCGACGGCCGCCGCGTCCTCTACCCCACCTCGCGCTTCAACGAGCTCACCCTCGCCTACGCGATCACCATTCATAAGAGCCAGGGAAGCGAATACCCCGCCGTCATCATCCCCGTCATGACCCAGCACTACGTCATGCTTCAGCGAAACCTCCTCTACACCGCCGTCACCCGGGCCAGCCAATTGGTGGTGCTCGTTGGCACCTCCAAGGCCGTCGAGATCGCCGTCAATAACCAGGACGCTCGACAGCGCTTTAGCCTTCTTCGCCAGCGCCTCGACACCATCCAATAGCAAAAAAGCCGGCCCTCCGAGGAGGGCCGGCCAAGATGTCGCCGGCTATCAGCCGGTGACTCTAATTACTTGAGCTGGGGTTATACCGCTGGTTCTTCCGGCTCTTCTTCGTCCGCTCGATCCATGGCCTCCAGGGCGTCTCGATTACTCTCGAAGAACTCGATCAGCTCCCCGGCCTGCTCGCCCACGGGAGCGTTTTCAATACTATCGGCCGCCTCGCGGATCTCATTGGCCTGATCCTCAAATTCCGGGAATTGCTCTTCCTGGATGGCCGTCAACAGATCCGCGGCCTCATCCACCGACGTCTCCAGGTTCTCTCCAAATTCCTCCGAGCCAATACTCGCTTCCAGATCTTCGATATAGGTGTTGAGGTTGTCGCGCTGATCACTGAGCGTTGCTTCTCCCTCTTCCATCCCTTCTTCTTCCATTTCCGCATCGTCATCACTCTCCATGGCCATGAGCTGAGCACCCTCAGCACCCTCATCACCCTCGAGAGTCTCTACATCCTCTTCGATAAACAGGCTCAACGCTCCTTCCAGTTCCCGCAGACCATCGACGGTCATGCGCTCCCCTTCTTCGCCTTCCAGCGTTTCTTGATCCAGGGTCTCGACGAAATCGCTATAGCTCTGGACTTCGGAGCTTAGCTCTTCCTCCGCCATCTCGTCTTCCTCTTGCATTTCCCCTTCTTCATGCATCTCACCTTCTTCTTGGAGCTCCCCTTCTTCTTCCATCCAATCGTCTTCCACGCCGTCGCCGTAATCCTCCTGGGCGAGCATGGGAGCATCGACGGCATAGGCGAGCGTCGGGCCATCATGGCGGGTCACTGGATCTTCGTCGTGGGATCGGTACATGGCCTGAATCGCCGTCAATGAGGCCACAAAATAGCCTTCAATGGCCTGTTCTTGTTCATTGATATTGGTGGTGCCATCGATCTCATTGGCCGCCTCGCTGACCGCATTGGCTTCCTCCGACAGCTCCGGGTAGGCCGAGGCCTGCAGGGAGTTGATCCAATCCGCTCCCTCGTTGAGCACATCCGCGGTCACCTGGGCAAAGTCCTCGCGTTCGTGATCGGAGAGCTCGTCGAGCCGGTCTTCCCAGGCCTCCAGATCGTCTTCAAAGGGCTGGTACTCCTCGGGCCGGTCCGTAAACCATCCCGACTCCCCGGGGATGACCTCTTCCATGGCATCCACCATTAAATTGGCCCCCTCCTCGGTATACTCGCTGACGCTCTCAATGCGCTCCTCTTGGTGCTCCCGGATAAATTCGGCAAAATCTTCGATGTCGCCGGGATAATCTACCTCATCCTCATCGGCGACCTGGGTATCGTCGTCGAATCCCTCCGTGTCCTCTGCCCCTTCGACTCCTTCTGTCTCCTCAAATCCCTCCGTGTCCTGTACCCCCTCGGTCTCATCGACCTCCATGGGATCGTCGGTTTGCTCTTCAAAGGGCTCTTCTTGTTGCTGCGCTAAAGGACCGGTCGTCGATCCCTGAGCCACGGCCACGCTGCTTCCCAGCGCCAGTCCCGCGGCCACGCCCACAAAAATGGTCATTCGCATAAGCTTTGATTGCCGTTGTTCTTTCATAACTGACTCCTGCCGTTGAGATGCTTCGTTGTAACCGTTTGCCCGAACCGCTTCGCGTCCTGGCCTTTGGACGCCTTCAAGCTCTCGAGCACCAGACCCAAAACTAAACTCATCGCCCACTCTACAAAACGATTTGAATGATCTGGGCTCCCCCATCGTCTCTGTTCACGGCACCATGGGTGCTCTCTTTGACCGTTCAGCCTTTTGTCACCACCCCCTTAGCGGTTACAATCAACAGCGAAGCGCCTACATATTGATCCCATCCATTTTTTTGCTCCAGGAGCTTACCATGTTCTCTCCACGCCGCCTCGCCATTGCACTTTGCCTCGCTATTATGGGTGCCTCCGCCGTCGCCGTCGCCAGTGACTGGGAAGAGGTGGGCACCACCAGTGGGGTCACCGTTCACACCAAAGACGTCGCCGACTCCGACGCCTCCTCCTTTCGCGGAGAGCGCACCGCCAACGTTCATATCGGCGACCTCATCGCCGTGCTCACCAACCCCGACCAGCGCCCCAACTGGGTCTCTGACTATGGCGGCCATGAAACCCTGGAGCGCAGCGACACCCACGAGATCTACTGGCTGCGCATTGACCTCTCCTGGCCGGCCACCGATCGCGACTTTGTCTTTCGCGCCGACTACAGCTTCGACGAGGAAAACCGCGTCTTTACCGCCGAATTGGAGAGCGTCCAGGACTCCCGCAAGGGCGAAGACGATTGCTGCGTCCGCGGAACAGGCACCACCACCTACACCTTCACCGCCATCCCCGGTCAGGACATGACCCGCGTGGAGGTGGAATCCACCATCGATCCCCAGGGTCGCCTCCCCAGCCGTATCGTGCGCCGCACCCAGCGCGAGTGGCCCGTCAACACCCTCAACGCCCTCGTCAATCAGGCCAGCGGCGACGTACAGACCGACTCCCGCGTCCAGGACTGGCACAGCACTGACTAACCCCCCATGAATCATCGGGGCTTACCCCATAAAAAAAGCCCCGGCTGCTCATGGCAGCCGGGGCTTTTTTCTATGACGTGCTCAACCTCAGAGCAGTTCCACATTCGTGGCCGCAAGGCCTCGATCGTTTTCTTCGACTTCAAACTCCACCGCCGTATCGTCGGCGATCGTTTTGAAGCCCTGCATTTTGAGAGCACTGAAGTGAAGGAAGACGTCATCGCCACCATCATCGCGCTCGATGAATCCGTAGCCCTTGTCTTCGTTGAACCATTTGACGCGGCCTTTGATACGCTGAGACATATGTCCTCTTTTTATCGGTTTGCAAAATCTTGTTCTTCCCAGGGCCCTTAGCCTTTTGGCATCAGCACCCCGATGTCTTATGCCGACATGGCCTCCTCTCTTGGAAAGCCTGCCCCTTATCGGCGAGGGTCCTCCTATAGCGGAGACGTCTCGACTCCCCCACCACTTCGCTGCTCTTTTCCGATCTCCTTCCCTTGGCGGGTTGGATCCTGGAGCCGATGCGTCATCATGGGTTTGCCGATGCATCTCTTCATAGTCGCTTAGTTGGCACAACACAACATAGTCCCCAGTTTATTCCAGTCCACCGCTTTCTACCAATCGTCGCGCCGAGGCGTCTTCCTTAACTTTTTGATACGCCCGCGGTGGCGCTTGTTTTGGAGGCGTCGTCGCCGTGAGGCCCGGGTGGGCCGCGTCTTGACGCGCCGCTTCTTTTTCTTGATCCCCTTTTTGACCTGCTGGGCCATCCGCTCTCGGGCCACCTTTCGATTGCGGTGCTGGCTTCGCGTATCCGACGCCCCGACCTGCAATACCCCATCCTGAGTCATATTGCGCTTGAGGTTCTTTTGCAGCCGCCGCTTCTCGTTCTTGGACAGCACCGAGCTCTTGGCCACCGACCAGTGCAGCGTCACCGCCGAGTTGGTCGTATTGGCGTGCTGGCCGCCCGGACCTCCGGAGCCGGAGGCCGTAAACCACAGCTCCCAGCCGGGGATCGCAAGCCCCTTGTCAATTTGAAGATCGTCGCTGCCCATCGTTGATGCTTTAGCGTTCAGTTCCCAATCACCTCGCTCTTCTCCCATCATGGGCACTGATCGCGCTGCGTAAAGCCCACCCCTTAATCCGGGTCACTCGCTCGCCTCGCGAGTAAAGGCTCTGTACAGCAGTACCAGCCCCGTAAAGAGCAAAAACCCGCCGATCCCCAGCACTCCGAACAATCCCACCAGATCGTCGCTTCCGGCATAACCGCTGCGAAATAGGGTCAACACACAGGGGGCGGTAAAGAGGAGTATTACAAATCCGCCCACCCCCATGGCGATACGGCCTGGCTCCTTCAATCCTTCTTCCGGGTTCATAAACATCACCTCTGGCACTTCGTGGTCACCCGATCCACATTAGCCATACAATGAAGCGCCTTTTGTTGCCATCCCCAACCCATACTGCCCTCTGCGATTTTAGGGCCGGCGCACCACCTGTTGATCCTCCAGGTTCTGGAGGATCGCCATTCCATTGGCCACCGTCACGTCTTCGCCCACCTCTACGCCCAGATAGATCGTCGCCCCCATGCCGATCACGCTTCTCGCTCCCACCTCCACGCCTCCCGCCAGTAACGCCCCCGGCGTAATATGGGCGTGGTCGCCGACGCGGCAGTCGTGGGAGACGACGGCATTGCTATTGATGATCCCGTTGGTCCCCACCGTCGCGTTGGGGCTGACCACGGCCCCCGCAAAGATCTGGGCCCCCGGTCCCACCGAGGCCGACGGGGCCACCGAGGCATCGGGGTGGATCAGCGCCGGCATCTCAAATCCGATCTCCTCCAGTCGCCCGTAGAGCTCGGCGCGAAGCCCATTGTGGGTCACCGCCCCGATGCCAAGGGCCGCCAACCCCACTCCCTGGCGATGCATTTCGATCAGCGTCCGGCGATCGCCGACCACGGGCACCCCCATGACCTGGTCCGGCGAGTTGTCGGCGTCGTCGACCAGGCCCACCAGCTCCAGATCCGGGCGCCCCTGGCGGATCAGATCGATGATCACCCGGGCGTGGCCTCCGGCGCCATAGACCAGGATGGCGCGCCCCTCCTGGCCTCCATTGAGCTGGCGCCGACGCACCGAGCCCGCCACCTGATCGCGCGGCGATCGCAGGTCGTCGACCGCCTCGCCCAGATGCTCCAGCACCTGGCGCTCCGTGATGATCCCCTCACCACCGAGCATCACCACGTCTACATCGTACTCCTCGACCAGCGCCCGCGCCCTCTGCGTCAGGCGCCGACCATCGTCGACGGCCCTCTGCTCGCCCTTTTCGCCGCTCTCCTCGATGGGCGTCGTCGCCTCTTCGGTGATCGCGCACCACCGAGCTCCTACGGGCACCCGATCGCCGGCCGCGATACTCAACCGCCGAATATAGCCCTTTTGGCGGGCCTCCACCTCCACGGTGGCTTTTGTCGACTCCAGCACCACCACCACCTCTCCGGGGCGCACCTCCTGGCCTTCCTCGACCCGCACCTCCACCACCTCCACCTCATCTTCATTGGCATTGATCTGAGGGATCTTCA
>CAYQBU010000089.1:0-15376 GCA_964415785.1 uncultured Bradymonadales bacterium | reverse complement strand
TTTCGCACGACCGCGCTCACTCCATCGTCGGCGAGTCACCGACCCGGCGCCTTCGATGACCACCGGGGTGGCGCGTGTGGGCCACCGCACCACCCACTCTCCCCGCATACCCCACCAGGCGAATACGCCACCATATTCTGCTCCCCCACGGGGGGAGCTGGCGAGCTCCGCTCGTCTGAGGGGGCTCCAAGCCACCCTTCTCTCCACCCTCACCCAACTCTATTACCCAACTGCACCCTCATCGCCATCCCCACCGCCACCGCCGCCGCCATCGTGGCGATCTCCAGCGACGTAAACGTGGGGTGGATCCGCAGGTGATCGCCGATCTCAAAGAGCAGCCGGTGGCTTCCGTAATCGCTGACCGGCCAGTAGGGCCATCCGGCATAAAAGAAGCCGCGCCGCTCCAGGCCCCGCATCATGTCGTTGAGCAGATCGACGCCCAGGTGGGTGGCGATCCCGGCCAGCCACCAGCCCACGGACGTCGCCCACGACGAGCCCCTGCGCTTGAGCCAGCGCCACCACAGCCACAGGCCGACCAAAAAGATCAGCGAGTGGCCAAAGGCCCGGCTGTAGGCAAAGATCCCGATGATATCCAGGGGCTTGTCGATGATGTCGGGGGTCACCGTGCCCAGCAGGGCCGGCCACAGGGCGCGGCGCACATCCAGGGTGTGGTTGCGCCCCAGCGCGTGCGCCCCCACCGCCAGATAGCCCGCCGCCAGATGTCCCGGTAGATACATATCGCCTCTGATGCTTGTCGCGTTGCCCTCGCTCTACTGTCACCGCCGCCCCATTAATTTGCAATCGATGCGCCGTGCCTAGCTTTAACTCATCGGCATTCATCGGCGTCCGTGGGGATCGGGGGGCACCACACATGAAGATATTGATCTGCAATCGCCACCTCTCCACCTCCCTTGGGGGAAGTGAGATCCAATGCGATCTGCTGGCGACCTACCTCCATCAGCAGGGCCACCAGGTGCGCTATGCGGCCTTCGAGGCCCAGGAGGTGCCGTCGACCTACCCCTACGCCGTCGAGCCCGTCCCCCGGGTGTCGATCCCCAGCGTCTACAAGCTGTGCCGCCGCTTTGATCCGGACCTCTTATACTGGCGCTACAATCGCAGGACCTTCCTTCGCATCGGCCTGCTGGCCCATCTGATGGGCATCTGCACCATCTTTTCGGTCTCCAACCCCAAGGACGTGGAGGCCCACCCGGCCTATACGGAGGTCCACCGCCCCTGGTGGACCCCCAGCGGCGCCCATCGGCTGCTTCGACGCCGCGCCCAGCAATTGGTGGGCCGCCTGTCCTACGAGGGGTTTCGCTTCTACGACGGCGCCATCAGCCTCTCCATCAACCTGCTGCACCGCCTGCCTCCGCCGCCGCGGGGCCCGGATCACCGCGCCGTGATCTATAACTCCATGACCGACCAGGACGTGCGCCCCTTTCACTGGCCGCGCCCCTATATCGCCTGGGTGGCCAACCTCAAGGCCTGCAAGAACCCGAATCATTTCATCGACGCCGCCCGTGCCCTTCAGGATTTACCCGTGGACTTTCTGATGTGCGGCGAGATCCAGCACGACCAATTCGCCTTCGTCGACGACCCCAAAAACCTTCCGCCCAATCTCTTCTATCTGGGCCCTCGTCCCGTCGACGAGGTCAACGGCCTGCTCAAAGGGGCCCTCTGCCTGGCCCACACCTGCGACCCCGAGGGCTTTGGCAATTGCTTCATCCAGGCCTGGCTCCAACAAACCCCCACGGTGAGCCTGCACTTCGATCCCGACGAGCTCATCGAGTCCCGCCGCCTGGGCTTTTGCTCGCGCACTCCCCGTCGCTTTCATCGCCACCTTCGTCAGATCGTCGACGATCCCAAACAGCGCGAGGCCATGGGACGACGGGCCCAAAACTTCGCGCGCCAGGCCTTCGCGCCGCGTCAAAACCTGCCCCAATTCGAGACCTTTTTTGCCGAGGTGGCCAGGGCCAACGACGGCTCCCGCCGTTGGCCCTCCAGTTGATCACAGATCGCCGAGAAACTCCTCGAGCATCTCTTCCGGACTCAGTATTTCCCAGGCCATCAGACCCACGGAGGCCACACTCATCAGAGCCGCCAGATAACCGGGCTCGCCGGCCATCTCCAGCTCATAGGTCAAACGCCCATCGTCCATCACAGGCTCCATCTCGTGCTGCAGGCCCATCACCAGGTGGTAGCCATGGGAGAACAAGATCTCCTCGAAGAGATCCCGCTCATGGCGCGTCTCATAGGCCGCCTCCGCGCCCTCCTGGAGCATGTCCACGCCCATGCCCACGCTCATGGAGATCATGTCCAATCCCTCTTGATCGCCGAACATGGTGACCTCCAGGCCTGAGTCGGCGACGCCCAGATAACTGAGTTCCGGGACCATCGCCGCCTCCTCGGCATCCATCTCCAATTCCTCGACCAAAGGCGCGCCCACCATGGCCATCACCGTGTGGTGCCCCTGGGAGCGCTCCAAGAGCTCACCGATATCGCTGTCGGCGCTCATCGATGACTCACCGCCGTGCATCCGCTCCAGCGTCTCCACACTGGAGCTCATCAGCATCGCCGGCCGCGGCTCATCGACGGGCATCACGTAGAGCTCGTCGTCCTGCTCCGCAAACGCAGACAGATCGAAGCCCTCGACCTCCAGCTCCACGTCATCATAGGCTTCTTCCACCTCGTCGTACTCATCCTCAAAACCAAAATCGACCCGATAGGCGTCGCCGTAATCCCCGACGGGAAAGGCCTCCAGGTGGGTGGGCGCCACAAACTCGCCGAACATCACGACCATCATGTCCCCGTCGATGGTGGTCGCCGACACGGCCTCTCGCACCGCCAGGGCATCAAAGCCCAAGATCTCCACCATGAACTCCTCCAGATCCTGGCGAAGGGCCTCCACGGTGCCATCCTCGCCGGCCTCCAACCCCTCGGGCTGGAAGGGAAGCCCCAGGGACTCGGCCTCATCCCAGATGGAGTCCCCGATGGCGGAGGTCACAAAAAAGGACTCCGCCGGGAGCCACCGCGCCGCGTCGTCAAAGGCCTGCTTCGTCGTCCCCGCTTCCTGCACCACCGGCGGGGTCATATCGAAGGCCAGCTCACCCTCGTCGGGCATCGCCACCGCCGCCTCCTCGGCGCCCTCCACGGGCATCTCATCGTCCACGTCGGGGCTCGAGGAACATCCGCCCATCAACAGCCCCATCGCCAGGGGCACGCTCATCCACTTCATCGTTTCCATCTTCATGATTTTTCCTTACTCGCTGAACTCAATCCATGATCGCTGATTGCCACAGGTCCCGCGTCAGTGGGCGGGCGCCTCCATAGGGGCGTCCTCGACCGGGGGCTCCACTTCTTCCATGTCCTCGTGGCCCGTCTCGTCGATCGTGGGCGCAACGGGCTCGGCCTGCTCGTGCATGCCCACGGACCAGCCGATGCCTCCCAGGTGACTGGCCAGCGCCAACGGCGTTGTCTCATTCATCTTCAACTCGTAGGTCACCGTATTGCCGTCATGTTGCGGCTGAAGCTGTTCCTGCAATCCCACCATGGAGTGGTATCCGGCCACCACGAGGGGCCGCGACACAGCGTCCAACTCGCGCCGTTCGCCGTACCAATACTCGACGATCTCCATGGACTCATTGACCACCTCGTCGACGGCGCTCTCCACCACGAGAAGCCCATCGTCCATCCCCTCGGCGTGCACACGGAGGGTGCGCTCGCCATAGCTGAGCAGCGCGGCATCGGGCATCGGTTGCTGCATCATCTGCTGCATGGGCAACAGATCGGCGGCGATCAACACCTGAGCATTTCCGGCGGCCTCCACCATCTGGCCAATACTGTCGGAGGCGGCATCGCCGGCGAGGCTAAACTCCTCGCCGGTGAGCACCATCTCCAGAAGATTCTCACTCGACGCCATCACCATCGCCGGACGCGGCACGTCGACGCGAAGCATATACATGGCCTCCAATTGCGGCGTCTGCTGCATGGCCGGCCCCTCTTCGTCGGCCTCTTCCTCGAGCATGACGCGATGGACCGTATGGCCCGCCACTTCCAGCTCCTCGCCCACCGTCGGCGCCTCAAAATCACCAAAGAAGACCGACGTCAGCCCCTGCATGGACGCGCCGACCACGATCTCGTCGGCGTTCAAGGGATTCATCCCCAGATGGCGCATATAGGCGGCGTCGATATCGTCGGCAAACCCATCGGAGCTCCCCGCTCCCTCGTCGCCGGCCTCAAAGGGCAACAGGTGGTCCTCGATCCAGGTATTCATCGCGCTGTGATTGGCGCCCACCACCATCATCGTATCCGCTGCCATATACATCGAGGCCTCTTCATAGACCTGCTGCATCGGCGGTGCGTCGGCCTCCGGCTCTCCATCCACACTGCCCGCAAGCGGCATCATCACTGCCGCTCCCATGATCAAACCGATCAACTCTTCCATACGTCCACCTCATCCGGGGTCATAACCAAGTTCCACTGCCTATACTTCTTGGCGCCTACCATAGTCCTCACCATGGTGGACGCAAGGGGACGCCCCACCAGACCTACACAAATCGGTCGCTTCCCTTGGTCCCCTCTTCGTGGCCCTCGATGGGCTGGTGGCGCTCGTCGAGCAACCCCTCGATGCGCTCCATGATCAGATCCGTCATCGCCTCGAAGCGGTCGCCGAAGCGCTCCCGTGCCTCTGTGGTAAACGGCGTGAACGCCTCATCGATCCGAAACTCGGCGAGCTCCTCTTGCGGCCGTAATGGCGCCCCCAGTCGGTAGGTGATCTCGCCACCTCGGGCGACGGGGCTATTGCCCGGGTAGACCTCGTGGGAGCCATTGCAGCCCACGGGCACCACGGTGGCCCCCATCCTCAGCGCCATCTGCGCCACCCCCGGCTTGCCATCCTGGAGCCGCACCGAGCGCCGCCCCTCGGGAAAGACGAGCACACTCAGATCCACATCAATGGCCTGCTCGTTGAGCTCCACAAACTTTTCCATCATCGCCTGAAATAGCTCCTCCATCGCCTCCAGGTAGGTCTGCTGATGGGGATCAAAGCGATGGCCCAACATGTCGCGGGGCGTATCCAGAATCGGCACCATCTGCGACAGCACACCCTCGTTGGCCGCTCGCTCCCTCAACGGACGGGTATCCGTCTCGCCGGCGTCCACGGCGTCGCGCAGCATTCGATAGACCCTCGACGACGGCGCCTCGCCCAGCAACTGGGCGGCGTCGGCGGTGATCAGATAACCCCGAGAGGGCACGGCCAGATTGCCCGTCTTGATCATAAACGCCCGCAGCGCCGGGTGGTTAAAGTACTTGCCCTTGACCCAGGTCGTCGTATAGCGCCCATCGTCGCGCCAGATTCGGTATTGAAAGGGCCAGTAATTATAGCGATCCGTATGGTTCATGGCGAAGATCACCGGCTCCGCCGGCAGGTGCTCTCGCCCCTCCAGGCGGATTGTCGTCTTCGCCCAGGGCTTGTGATAGCTGGGCATCAATAACCCCGCCGCCAGCGCCAATTGGCCCCAGGGTCGCGGTTTCATCTCGATCTCATCCATTACGTCCAGCGTCAGCATCGTCTCTCCCTTCACCAGTCGTCGCTATCGAGCGCGATCGTCACCGGCCCATCGTTGACCAGCGCCACGTCCATCATCTCGCCAAAGACCCCCGTCTCCACCTCCAGGCCCTCGTCGGCCAGGGCATCGACGAAATCCTCGTAGAGCGCCTCCGCCTCGCTCGCCCCCATGGCATCGCCAAAGCTGGGCCGGCGTCCCCGAGAAGTATCGGCATAGAGCGTAAACTGGCTCACCACCAGCGCCGATCCACCCACGTCTAACAGGGAGTGATTCATCCTTCCATCGTCGTCGGCGAAGATACGCAGGTGGATGACCTTGTCCACCATTTTCTCCATCTCATCTCGGCCATCGCCCTCTCCGCATCCCAGGAGGATCAACAATCCCTCGTCGATCTCTCCCGTGACCTCGCCGTCGACGGTCACCGACGCCTCACACACCCGCTGCAATATCGCTCTCATCATCGACTCCTATTTTAATCCGCTCTAAATCATTCTGATCAACTGGGCCTACCAGGGAAGCTCGAACCGCAGGCCAACTTCCCAATTTTCGAATAACTCCGGCGCCGATTCATCCTCCAGATAGACCCGCGTCGTCCTCAGCGCTCGACCGTAGGGCTCGACGATCATGAGCCGCTCGCCCCGGCTCGCGATGCGGTGGCGAAACCCGCCCTCCAGGCGAAGATCTTCCTGGCCATCGCCGCGTCCATCGACGAGGCCCGCCGCCTCCGCTCGAGCGTAGAGCCGATTGGCCACGCTTCCATGGATATGCCACTGGGCGCGCAGTCCGGCCACAGCTCCGCCCATAAAGTTATGGTCGCGGTGAATGTCATAGCGCACCGACGGGCCTCCCTCCAGGACGAGATGGCTGCGCGCCCCCTCTCCGACCAGCAGTGGTATCATCACCGTGGGGTTGACCACCGCCCCGGCCCACACATCGCGGCGCCCGTCGTGCTCAATGCTTCCGTGTAGCCCCCACCCCACCCAATCTCGCCACCGCCGGTCCACCCCGTCGATGGAGCTTCGAAGGCTTCGATAGTCAAAGACCGTCGCCTCCACCACCAGGTCGTCGAGGGCCTCCTCACCGACCACGACCTCGCCCTCGAGCTTCAACAGCGTCAGGCCCACCTCGGGGCTCAATCCCCGCCGGCGAGGCTCGCCCAGGGGCTCCTCCATGCGCGCAAAGCTCAGATGCACAAAGGGCTGATTGGCGTCGGGCCGAAATCCGCCGCCCACATGCCACCGATAACTCCCCGACGGCCCCAGCGCCCGCTCATCGAAGCGCGCGCAACACTCCTCTTCCTCTCGCGGCGAGGGCTCTACCTCCACGGGCGCCTCCACGCCCTCCCAGGTCGCCAGCCATCGCCGCTGGACTCCGTCACCGGCGTCGTAGGCCCGCAGAGCTTTTTCCTCCGCCAACAAGATCGCCTCTGCCTCATCGTCCAGGGCGCCGCGCTCCTCTTCACTGAGCCGCTCGATCTGACCGCGACGCTGATCGAGCACCCTCAAGCGCGTCTCCAGATCTTCTTCGCGATAGCGCTCGCGACGCCACTCCAACTGCTCTTGAGCGCTGCTTCGAAGGGCCTCGGGTTGTTTCAGCGAGGCGTCCAGGCGTTGACCCTGAAAGCGCGCCCGCTCCTTGATGAAACGCTCCACCTCCATCTGGTAGCCCAGCCACTGCAGCGCCGCCCTCTGACCGGACTCACCGGCCGCACCGATGGCCTCTTCCAGCTGTGCCACCGCCGCGTAGAGCGCGGGCCGCTCCTCTGCCGGCGCCTGGCCCAACGCCTCGCCCAGAGCCTCCATCTGCCGCGCCTCCTCCAGGCCTCCACTGGCCTCCAACGAGGCCACGAGGCGCTCCAACGCCTCTTGACGCTGAATCATCGCCCCCCGGGCCACCCGCCGTCGACTGGGCACGGTCACCGGCTCATCGTCCAGCAATCGCCCTCCCAACGACGACTCCGCCGTCGCCAATAGTTCCAGCATATCTGTGGGCATCGCCAGCACCCCCACCTCGTCGAAGAGCTCCGCCTCCAGAGCCGGATCGATGAGCTCCACCAAAAATGAGGCGCTATTATACGTGGTCATCAAATAGGGGTAGCGGATCCGACGCTCCCCCTCCCAGAGCCGCTCCAGTAGCCGCCGGGCCTCCTCCTCACTCAGCCGCAGTCGATAGCGGTGCAGATCCCGCTCTTCATCGCTCAGATAGCGATGGCCGATCCCCTCAAAGGTATCCATCTCCAACACCGACTCGAAGCCGCCGAGCACACCGCGCGTGATATACTGGGCCACGGCCAGCCCGTCGTCGCTGACCACTCCAAAATGATAGACCGGCTCCACCCCGTGGCTCGCCATGCCGTCTTCGTCGCCATAGCGCACATGCAGCAACAGCTGGCCAAAGGGCGAGCCCCCTCGCCTCGTCGCCGCCGACGCCAGCAAAAGATCCACCCCTTGCAGCGCCCGCGGTCTCGCCCACTCCTCAAAGGCCGGACACCCCCCACCACGTTGACCTAGCTCGCGCTCCCAACTCTCCCATCCCGGTTGTACTTCCCTGAAATACTCCTCCAGGGCCCGCCGCTTGCTAAACGCCTGGCACACCACCGACTGGTCCAGATCGACCTCCGCCAACCGCCGTGCGACCTCGTCATCCTCCTCCGCTCGCTCGATCAGCAGATCCTCGGGCCGCACCAAGTATTCCTCGGCAAAGGTCACCAGATCGAGGTGCGAGGAGCGCATCCCCAGATAGCGACTAAAGCCCCAGGGATCGCGGTTTCGCACCCGATCCGAATCGGCGGGCCACCCGTTGATCGCCCGCCAATTGGGCTCCGCCGACCACTGATGGCGCTCGTCGGCCGCCCCCACCGCCAGGTGCACCATCGCCCGCCTCAACTGCAGATCGCGCTGCTCCTCGCGGTTGAGCATCGCCAACCGCTCCATCGGCCCCTCCCCCACCAGCGGCGCCGCCTCATAGATCAAAAACGCCCCCTCCTCATCAAAGGTCGGGCACCGCTCCGTATAGCGCCCCATCGAAAAGTGGCACTCCCGCTCCACATAGGCCACCCTCGGCGACTCCTCAAAGCTCTCCCACAGCGCCTCGGGCACCGTCGACGCCCCTCGATATAGCGACTCCAACGCACCCTCTTCCCACCGCTCTGGATCCTCGACAATCACCCCAAAATCACGCTCCAATTGTCGCTCCGAGGGAGCGACATCGGCCAGCGCTGGTGCGCCCATCATCACCAACCCCCCCCATATTGCCATGGCCACGTTGAGCTGCCCCATCACGCCCCCTATTTGCCGACGCAGAACTCGGAAAAGATCCGCCCCAGAATCTGCTCCGTATCCACCCGCCCCGTGATCGCCCCCAGTGCGTCCAGACTGTCTCTCAGATCGATGGCGATCAGCTCGTGCTCCATCTTCATCTCCAATCCCTGCTGGGCCCGATCCAATGCCTCCAGGGCCTCCACGACCTTCTCCAGATGCCGGGCGCGACTCAATAGAACGCCCTCGCCGGCCGTCAACCGGGCGCCCCATTCCTCTAACGCATCGACGAGCCCGGGAAGTCCCTTCGCCTCCTGGCCGTCGAGCGCCGTCTCAAAGCAGCGCTGAGCGCCATCGAGCACCGCTCGGTCCCCCTCGTCGAGTGCCGGCGGCCGGTCCTGTTTGTTGAGCACCACCAGGCAAGGCCTCGCGTCGTCGATCAAGGTCTTCAATTCCCGGCGTTCCTCGGCCTCCATGGGCCGACTCTGATCGGCGACCCACACCAGGATATCCGCCTTTTTACCCATCTGTCGGCTGCGCTCAATGCCGATGCTCTCCACGTGATCGCCGGTCTCTCGAAGGCCCGCCGTATCGATCAACCGGATCGCCGTGCCCCCCAGGTGCAGATCTTCCTCCAGAAAGTCGCGGGTCGTCCCCGCCACGTCGGTCACGATCGCCCGATCCGTGCCGTGAAGGGCGTTAAAGAGCGTCGACTTACCGGCGTTCGTGGGCCCCAGGATCACCACCCGCACGCCCTCGCGTCGCCTGCGCCCCCGATCGAATTGCTCCCTCAATTTGTCGAGCCGCCCCTTTACCGTGTCGATACGCCGGCCCACCTCGCGGGCCTCGATCTGATAGACGTGCTCTTCGTTGGAGAAGTCGATCGCCGCCTCCACCAGGACGATCGCCTCCGTCAACAGCTCCACCATCTCCTCGATCGCCGCGCCGAGGTCGCCGCGCAGGTGCTCCAGGGCCATCTCGTGGGCGCTCTCCGTCGTCGCGTTGACCAGATCGGCCACCGCCTCGGCCTGCGTCAAATCCAGGCGACCATTCAAGAAGGCGCGCTGCGTAAACTCGCCGGGATCGGCGATCCGGGCTCCCGTTGCCAGACAGCCGTCGAGCACTCGCTTCAAGATGATCGGGCCGCCATGGCACTGAAATTCAACCACGTCTTCGCCGGTATAGCTTCGCGGCCCCGGCATATGCACCGCCAGCGACTCGTCGATCACCCGCCCATCCTGGTCACAGATTTCACACAGGTGGAGGCGATGGGGCTCAAAGCGATCGGGCCCTCGCCCCACCATCTTGTCCAGTATCGCCGCCGCCTCCGGGCCGCTCACCCTCACAATCCCCACCCCACCCTGCCCCGGTGGGGTGGCGATCGCTGCGATCGTGGCACTCATCACATCGGTCCTTACTTCGGAAGGACTCGAAGCTTTCGAAAGATCCCCTTGTCCACGCTCTCCGTATCCACGCCCTTGCGGTCGGCGAGGCGCTGGTGGACGACTCGGCGCTCATAGCTATTGAGCCCCGCGATCTCGATGCTTCGGCCCGTCTTTTCGGCCGCTTCGCCCAGCTGGTCGGCCACCGAATCGAGGCGCCCGCTTCGCTTTTCCTTGAAGCCACCGACGTCGACGCTGACCTTGCCCTTCATCTCTCGACCCAGGCTCTCAGCGACCATCGTCTGCACGGCCTTGAGCAGCTTCGGCGTCTCGTGAGAGCGGCCCACGAATTCGTCGGCATCCTCTCCGGTCAGGTTATAGACCGCCCGATCGCCTTGATATTCGGAGGCGATATCGAGGTTGAGGCGCATCCGCTCAAAGAGGCCTTCCAGAAATTGCTCCCCCTTTTCCAGGGGCGTCTTCTCCGGCTCCACCTCTCGCTTCGTCGCCTCTTGCTCCTCGATCTTGGTGGGCTTCTTTGTGTCGGCTTCCGGTGCTGCTGAGCCCTTGCTGCCGCGGAGTTTCGCCCCCGCTTCCTCCGCCTTCTTGACCGCCTTTCCACCGGGCTCAGACGACTCGGCCTCGCTCTTTTGCGGGGCTTCGTCGTCCACCTTCGTGGCAGACTTTGCTCGGGCACTCTTTCGACCGTTGTCGTCGGCTTGCTTTTCCGCCATCGTCTCTTTCTCTCACCAAAGGTTAAATTTCTTCGCCTGCTTCTTCTGCCAGGCGGAACTTGCGCTTGATCAAAAATTGCTGGCTCAGCCCCATCATCAGGTTCAGCAGGTAATATAGCACCAGGCCGGCCGGCAAAAAGAGCATGAAGGCCGTAAACGCCACGGGCATCACCTTCATCACCACTTTCATCTGCGGGTTCGTGCTCGCCGCCGTCGACATCGTGATCCGCTGCTGGAAGAACATCACCACGCCCATCACCACCGGCAGGATAAACCAGGGATCCGGCGCCGACAGGTCGGCGTACCACAGGAATTCGGCCTGATAGAGCTCCACCGAATTGTAGATCATCACAAAGAGGCCGTACAAAATCGGCATCTGCAATAGCAGCGGCAAGCATCCCAGAGGGCTGACGTTATTTTCCTTGAAGACCTTCATGGTCTCCTCGGTCATCTTCTGCTGGTCGTCCTCATATTTTTCGCGGATCTTTTTGATCTCCGGCTGAATCTGCTTCATCCGCTCCGCGTTGGTGTAGGCCTTGCCCGTGATCTTCCAGGTCAACAGCTTGATGATCAGCGTCAGCAAGATGATCGCCAGGCCCCAGTTATTCGTATAATTATTCAGCCTCACCAACGACCAACGAAGCGGCCGCGCCAGGAAGCTGAACAACCCGTAGTCGACGCTCTCCTCCAGGGCAAAGCCCACGTCTCGGAGCACGTCGAAGTCCTTGGGACCCATATAAAGGACGTATTCGCTATCCCAGGTGTCGTCGGCCCCGATGGTGACGCTGGAGTGGTAGATCCGGGTGCGCAGATAATCGCGGTCGTCCACCGCATCAAAGCTGCAGGCCTCGGCGCCGTCGATGGGCACCGCGGCCTTCATGAAGTAGCGCGTATCCGTGCCCGCCCAGCGCACCGTATGGCCGCCAAAGCGCTCGTAGGCCTCGATATTTTCGAAGACCTCCCGGTGATTGTCATCCGTCGTATGACAGACACCTTCCAGCACGTCCGGTCGAAAATCGAAGAACGCCGTCTCCTTGTCGGGATCGTCGCGGCCGATGATATTCATCGCCGGCTGGGTCACGATCGGCACCCCATCTTCCAGCGTATTGCGAACCTCCACCTCCAGGCGCAGCGAGTAGCGGCGCTCCTCGTCGACGCTAAAGGTCTTGTCCACGGAAAACGCCCCCGCCGGATCCTGGTGGCGATAGACGATGCGCTCGTAGGTCTCGCCGTCGGCCGAGCGTTCACTCTCCTCTTCCACCACCTCAAAGGCGGCGTCTTCGGCGAGTTCGACATTGCCCTCTTCAAAGCTCAATCCATAGGGCAGCGCCGGGGCATCATCCTCGAAGGCCCGCATCAATTGCCCGCCCTCGCCGGCGTACTGGCGCGGCGAGGTCACGTTCACATCCGCCAGGCGAGCGCCCCGATTGCTCAACTTAATATCCAACTCTCCCGTCGAGATGGCGTCGATGCGCTCCTCGATCTCCGGGACGTCCTCGTCGGTTGGGGCCTGCGCCTCGATGGTCTCCGCATCTTCCGGATCCACCTCGTCGACCGACGCATCCTCGGCCTGTTCTTCAGCGACCTCGGGAGCGTCGGAGTCCGGCGCGTCGGCGTCGGGAGCCTCCTCCAACTCCTCTTCGGCGACGACTTCCTCGCCGTCTTCGGCCTCCACCCGATCGGGCTCTGGCACAAAAAACACCTGCCAGACCAGGATCACCAGGCCACTGAGTATCATCGCCAGCAAAAAGCGTCGCTGTTCCATCGTAATTCTTCAACGTTGGGGGGGCCCCGCAGCGTCCGGTCAGGGAACCGGATCATAGCCACCGGAGCAAAAGGGATGACAGCGCATGATGCGCCTGAGGCCCATCCAGCCTCCACGGAAAAATCCGTAGCGCTTCAGAGCCGTCAACGTATATTGTGAGCACGTCGGCCGATAGCGGCACGACGCTGGAAACAGAGGCGAGATCAAGCGCTGATAAAAGACCACGAAGGCGATCGCCATCCACGCCAGGGGGCTCTTCTTGCCCTCTGGCGCCGATGGGAGCTCCTCTTCCTGCATCTCCGCTGGGAGATCGCGGTCGCACATCACTCGCTCCTCCGGGCAACCCTGGCCGCCCGGTCGATCGTCTTGAGAACGTCGCTGCTTAACCGATCGTAATCCGGAAGCCGGCGACCACCTTTGACGATGATCACCACGTCCAGACTTCCAATGTCGGTCTTCGAACGCCGAAAGATGTCGCGCAACCTGCGCTTCCAGCGGTTTCTCACCACCGCATTGCCCACTTTTCGGCTCACCGTCAGTCCCAGTCGCGGATGGCCCAGCGATGTGGGCCGCGCATAAACCACCACCGATCGACCGGCCGCTCGCTTGCCGCGGCGTCGGGTCTCTACAAACTGGGGACGCTTGAGCAGCCGCTCTTCTTTGCGCAGCCGCTCATCGTTGACGAAGTTCTCGCGATCGACCACCGCTTGCTTCACTTGCGATGCTTCTGGGGCGTCAGGCTACCGCGTCCTCGTCGCCGGCGACGCTTGAGCGTCTTGCGGCCGCCTTTGGTCTTCATCCGCTTGCGAAATCCGTGGCGACGGGAACGGCGGCGATTGCTGGGCTGATTGGTTGGCTTCTTCTTGGCCATGATCGACCTCGTTGCTAAAATTTGGGCTTAATTCTTGAATTTTCTTATGTCTCCGCGGGCTGTGAATCATCCGGCCTAAATCCGGCTTAACTTTCCGGGGCCCGCCAAGCGGCGCAATCAAAGCGCATGGCCCGACCTTAGTCAAGCTGCCCCTTGCTCCGTCGCCGAAGGGCCACCAGCCCCAGCAGCATCAACGCCGCGAAAGCTGGCCCCGTATCCCCACTTACCGTCGCGCATCCCGAGTCGCCGTCTTCCTCCTGGGACCCGTTGTCGTCTTCCTCTCCATTCTCGTCGTCCTCCCCATTGTCTTCATTTTCCTCTTCTTGTTCGCAGCGAAGGCGCAGCGATGTCCCGTCGCCATCCCACCTCAACTCCGTGCCCGGAAGCCAGGCGTCTATCCTTATATTATGCAACGCCTCGTCCAGCGTCGCCGCAAAGGAGCGCGACTCCGGCGGATCGCCGTCGCAGATCACGTAGATCCGATCGTCTCCCCGCGCCACCCGGCTATATCCCGCCGGCGTCGTGCGTCCCTCTCCAAATTGAGGCTCCCATACCTCATCGTTGACCACCGTCTCGTAGGCCAGAGCATAGCGCCAGGGACCGGCCTCGTCGGAGGCCTGGTACTTCCACTCTACAAACACCGCCTCCGACTGCTCCGTACAGGAGTTGGGCCCGTCGTAGGTCACCTCGCTCTGAAAGATCGGCGTATGCGTCCAGTAGCCGATGTCCTCGGGCAGCTCCAGGGCCTCTCCGGTCTCGAAATTCCAGTGGCGCATCTCCTCGGAGCCCACCTCCAAACACTGTGGATCGGCCTGCACCGTATATTCGCTATGGGGCTCCAATTCGTCGACGAAGATGATCTCAAAGAGCCCATCTCGCCCCTGCTCTATGGCGATCTCGACGGGGTCGCCGCTTTCGCTCTCAAAGATCTCCACATTGGGCGTCCCCTCCGGCGAGTGGCTGGAGCAATTGCGATACAGCGCCCCCGCCACCGTACTCGGCACCGTCCGATTGGCGAATTGAAAGTCCGCCTGCGACTCCGGACAACTGTCCTGGGCCGCCACATCACCGGCCATCGTCCAGCTCGTCGCCAACACCAACGCCCCGATCCACCATCCGTTCTTCACCATCGCCACTCCTTACCATTGTGGGCCTTTCCTTCATTGAGGGCCGACTATAGGTCGGGTGGGCTTGAAAACCAACTCTTGTCCCACCTCTTTTTCGGATTATACTCCTTGATGGCCTGAATCTTTCATTCCAATAGCTATGTAGGGAGTTCACCATGAAGCATCTTCTCGTGCCCACCGACTTTTCCGATGCCGCCCAGACGATGCTCGATGGCCTCGACGCCCTGCGCTCCTTTGGCGCCGACACCGTCACCCTCCTCCATGTGCGCCCCACCGGCCTCGGCATCCGACCGAACCCCAAAGAAAACGAGTTTGACCAGCAACGCCTCGACGATTTGGCCAACGCTCTCCGCAATCGGGGCTGGACCGTCCAAACTCGCCTGGAGTCCGGCCGACCGGCCGACAAAATCAACGCGCTGGCCAATGCCACCGACGCCGACCACATCGTGATCGCCAACCGCGGCAAGAGCGCCGTGGAATCCGTGATGCTCGGAAGCATCGCCGCCTCCGTCCTCGAAGAAGCTCCCCAGCCGATCTTCCTCTTCAATGTCGACGCCCCGGCCCCCGGCGACGAAGCGAGCGACCCCTGGGATCGCCTCGTCTTCCCCACCGACTTCTCCGACGCCAGTCAGGCCGCCGCCGACCGCGCCATCGACCTTGCCCTCCAGGCCTG